>CAZNEU010000095.1:0-5766 GCA_964571915.1 uncultured Phycisphaeraceae bacterium | reverse complement strand
CGTGCCCACGTGGACCTCAAACGCCCACTTGCCACCCGCCCCCCCCGCCCCGCCCGACTGGCGCGGCCCGAAACGCACACGCCCGGCCGGGGTGAACATCTCCGTCATCCCCGCAAACGCCTTGGAGGGCTTCTGCTCCGGGGCCTCGGGCGCGTTCTTCAGCAGCGACGCCACCAGGGCCATGCTCCTGCCCGCCGCGGCTTCATCCGCGCACGCAAACGACAACACCACCCCAGCGCCCGCAAACCCGCCCGTGGGCTTCGCCGGGTCGTACGAAACGCCCACACGCATGGGCGAGCCCGCCAATCGCGGCAGGAGTTCCAGCAGTTCCGGCGGCGGCGGGTCGTCGTGGTTGCCGCCCTCGGCGATCTCTTGCGGCAGTTCGCTCAGGCGCGCCGGCAGCATGTGCAGCGCATCCCGCAGGGCCTTGTCCTTCGCGGCAACCAGGATGCGGTCCAGTTCCAGCCGCTCAATCGCCAGCACCGTGGTGCCGGCCTCCTTCGCCGGGGCGGCATCCTGCGCCAGCACCGACCCTGCCAGACTCAGGCTGGCCAGCAGCACCAAGGACGGACGAACAACGCGACGTGTCTGAACCATGAGCATTCCCTTCAAAGGAGGGCGGATGGCCGGACCATAGGCCCGTGCCACCAGATGATTGGGAGAACGAACGCGCCGGTTGCATCAGGGGCCGCGGGCCCGCCGTGTACACTCGCCCGCTTGCCCAGCACCCCGGAACGCATCCTGATCATCCGGCCCAGCGCCCTGGGCGATGTCTGCCGCAGCGTGCCCGTGCTGTGCAGCCTGCGAAGGGCCTTCCCGGCGGCCCGCATCGACTGGTTGGTGCAGGACACCTTCGCGGAGGCCATCTCCGCCCACCCCGCCCTTTCCAACCCGCTGCCCTTTGCCCGCAAGCGGTTTGGCCGCTGGGCCTCGCCGGCAGGCATGGGGGCCCTGGCACACTGGCTGAGAGACCTTGGCCGCGCCAACTACGACCTGGTGCTCGACTGCCAGGGCCTGCTCCGCAGCGCCATCTTTGCGCAGGCCACCGGCGCCCCGCGCCGCATCGGCCACGCCGATGCCCGCGAACTCGCCTGGGCCGCCTACACCAACCGCGTGCCCCCCGGCACCAGCCCGCACACGGTCGATCGCATGCTCGAACTCGCCGCGGCGGCCGGCGCGCCCCCGGTCGCCGACATGCGCCTCTACGCACCAGCCGCCGGCGCGGCCCTGTTTGAGCGCGAGCCCCGCCTCGCCCCCGGCCGCACCATCGTGATCGCGCCCACCAGCCGGTGGCCCGGCAAGCGCTGGCCCGCGGCACGGTTTGCCGATGTTGCCCGCGGCCTGCTCGCCAGGCAGACGCCGGACCCGCCCGTCGTGGCCATCGTCGGCAGCGCCCGCGAACGCGACCAGTGCGAACCCCTGCTCGACATGGCGGGCACAGACCCCCGTGTGGTCGATCTCGTCGGCCGCACCACCGTCGCCGAACTCATGGCCCTCATCGAGCGTGCCTCACTCGTGCTCGCCAACGACTCCGCGGCCGTTCACATCGCCGTGGGCTTCAGCCGGCCGCTCGTCGCGATCTACGGCCCCACCGACATCGCCCGCGTCGGCCCTTACGGCCGCACCCAAGACGTGCTCTCGCGCGCACGCGCCGGCGATGCGCTCGACCACAAGGATGCCGCGCTCGGTCAAACGCTCATGGCGCGCGTCTCGACAGGCGAAGTGTTGCAGGCCGCGGCCCTGCGTTTGGCCCGCCAGCCGTAACGCCCACACGCTTCACACACCCGGCAGATTGCCCGGCAGCGTCCCCGGCACCCCGCCCTGCGCGGCCCGATCTTTCGCGGCCTTCATCACCGCCTTGGAGATGTCCACATAGCGCATCCGCAACTCGTGCAGCACGGCCACCAGTTCATCCCCCTCCGCCTTGGTCAGGTTGCCCTTGGTCTTGTCTTCCAGCACCGTGAGCAGTTCAATGTTGAACCGCGCGTGCTCCAGCGAAACCATCGCCCGACCGGATTCGTCGGGGAACGCCCCCATGTACATCAGCGCTTGCGTGGCCAGCGTGCCCAGCAGGGCCTGGAAATCAATCTTCTCCCCAGCCGCGCCGGCCACGGCACCGCCCTCAGCCCGCTTGGCCTTCTCCTCGGCCTTGGCCCGCTCCCCCGCGGCCAGTTTCTCCCGTTCCGCCTGGGCCTCATGCTTCCAATCAGAATCCACCAGCAGTTGCGGAGCCGCCGGAGCACTCGCCGGGGTGCCGGCGGGCGGCCCGACCGCCGGGGGGGCATCGTCCTTGCGTTTCCAATCGTCGCCGATGATGAGTTTCGCCGGGCCCTGATTTGTCATAGACTGATCCTTGCAAGCGAGTCAGGACGATCGTAGCACGGGGGCCGTACTTTCCCCGGTCTTCATCGCCCGCCCGCCCGCGTTTCACACCGGCATCGGAGGCCACCATGCGTTTCGCAAACCCCCACAGCCGCCCGCTTCTTCATGCCCGCCGCGCGGCCCGCACCGTGTTGATTGCCGCCGCGCTCACGGGCGGGTGCGCTTCCCTTGACCAGGATGCCGCCCCGACCGCGACAGCCGCCGTGGGCGCGGCCGATTTCAAGGGCACGGCGATCGCGCCGGGCCCCGCCCCGGCGGTCGCACGCCCGCCCATGGCCACCATCACGCCCCGGCAGGCCCGCGCCGGCATCGAAGGCGTCGCCCTCCTCACCGGCGACCCCGCGAACCAGGCGAGCACCAGCGCCCGCCCCGCCGAAGCGCCGCTGCTGGTGGATGCGCTGGTGGGCCAGATCAACGGCAAGCCCGTCTACGCCAGCAAGTTTCTCGCGCCCCTTGACGGACGGCTGCGGGCGAAGGTTGTGGAACTGGCCAACAACCGCGCCTGGCAGCGCGAGGCCGGCAAGATCATCTACGAAACCCTCATCGATCAGATCCGCGATGAACTCTTCCTGGCCGAGGCCCGCGCCAAACTCTCCCCCGAGCAGCGCCGCGGCCTGCTGGCGTTCGTCGATCAACTCCGCCGCAACTTCGCCAGCCAGAGCCTGGGCAGCCAAGAACTCGCCGAGGAGCGGGCCCGGACGGAAGAGGGTGTCAGCCTCGACAAGAAGATCACCGACGAACGCGACAAGGCCCTCATCCGCACCCTCGTCAGCAGCGAGGTGAACCCCCGCGTCAACGTCTCGTGGAAGGACATCCAGCGGCAGTACGAACGCGACCAGAAACTCTACAACCCCAGCCCCGCCGCCAACATCCGCATGATCTGGGTGGGCGATCGCAAGGCCGATGCCCTCAAGAGCGTGGCCGACCAACTCGCCGCGAGCACCCCCTTCGCCACCATCGCTGGCACCGACACCAACGAGTTCTCTCCCGCCGAGGGCGGCCTGATCGAACGCGTCTTCGAGCCTCCCTTCGGCAGCGGGCGCCTGTGGGAAGACCCCACGCTCAACGACCATGCCCGCACACTCACCGTCGGCTCCACCGTCGGCCCCTTCGCCTATCAGGGCTTCCAGGTGTGGATGCACCTCGACTCCATCACGCAGAAACCCGGCCGCACGCTCGAAGAGGCCCAACTCGAGATCAGCAACAAACTCCGCAACCAGCGCTTCAACGAAGAGACCAACCGCCTCTTCAACCGCATCCTCGACCGCGGCAGCCGCACCAGCGAACGCGACATGACCGAACGCCTGCTCCTCATCGCCAGCGAACGCTACCTCCTCCCCCAGGCCGCCAAGTGATCGCGCGGGCCACGCAGGCCGTGCGGAGTTGGGCCCTGCGCCTGACCGCCCTCCTCTCCCGCGGCACGGCCACGCACCGCCTGGGCCTGCTGGGTGAAGCCGCGGCCGAAGCGCACCTGCGTTCGCTGGGCTATCGGGTGCTCGCCCGCCGCGCCCTCGTGCCCATGGGCGAGGCCGATCTGGTCTGCGAAGCCCCGCCCCCGCACGAGCAAACCGTCGTCATCGTCGAGGTCAAGACCCGCGCCCTGCCGCCCCACGCCGGTGCGCGGGCCGCGCGCATGGGGCCCGAGCAGGCCGTGGGCACGCGCAAACGCGCCAAGTTGCTCGCCATCGCGGCCCACCTCCGCAGGGCCAACCACTGGCAGGCGCGGCCGGTGCGCATCGACCTGGTCGCTGTCGACACACGCGACGGGCGCGTGGTGGCTGTTCGCCACTTTCCGGCCATCACATAGAGGTATCGCGCGGGCGCGCAGGCTGCGCCGCGATCTACGCCTGCGCACCGCTCGGTTTGCGCGGGTTCAGCGTGCCCCGGAACCGCGACTCCAGGCGCGTCTCGGCCAGTTTCTCCTCGTCCATCGCCACCGGCAGGATCACGCTGAACATCGAGCCGCGCCCCAGTTCGCTCTGCACCTGCAACTCGCCCTGAAGCAGGTGCGTGAGTTCCTTGCAGATCGCCAGGCCCAGCCCCGTGCCCGAGTGCTTGCGCGTGATGCTCGGGTCCAGTTGCGTGAACTTCTCGAAGATCATGCGCAAGTGCTCGGGCGAAATACCCGGCCCCGTGTCCAGCACGCTGATGCGCACCTTGTCCTGGGCCGTCTCCCCGCCCCCGCCGCGCGAGACCATCGCCTCCACACGCAGCACCACCACCGCCGCGCGCAGGCCGTGAACAGGCACCGGCTCCGCCCCCGCGGCCGCCTCGCCCCCGCCACCCCCGCGCTCCGAGAGAATCGTCTCCGCCACGTCGCCCGTGAACTTGATCGCGTTGCTCACCAGGTTGAACACGATCTGCTGCATCTTGCGGGCATCGGTCCGGATCAAGGGCACCTCCCCCACCACCTCCAGTTTCAACTCCACGCCGCGTTTGTCCGCCATCGGCCGCATGAGCGCGATCAGGGCCTCGGCCCGCTCGCGCAGGTCCACATCGTCCAGCATCACGTCGCTCTTGCCCGCCTCGATCTTGGCCATCTCCAGCAGGCCGTTGATGAGTTCCAGCAGCCCCCGCCCCGACGACACAATGTTCTCCAGATACTTCTTCCGCTTGTTCAGCCGCGCCGAATCATCGCCCGCGGCCACCTCCCGCTCCGCCGCCTCGATCAACAGGTCCGTGAACCCCAGGATCGAGTTGAGCGGCGTGCGCAACTCGTGGCTCACGTTGGCCAGAAACTCCCCCTTCACCCGGTTGGCCTCGTTGAGCAGCGTGTTCTGGCTCTGCAGCACGCCCACCTGATCCTCAAGCGCCGACGTGATCGCCCGCGTGCTCCGCTGCCCCTCCTGCAGGGCCACGAGCATGTCGTTGAAACTGTCCGCCAGTTCCTCAAACTCATCGCCCGTGTGAATCTCGGAGCGGGTATCGAGGTTCCCCTCCCGCACCCGCGTCGCCGTCTCGCGCAGGTCTCTCACCGGCGACAAGATCAGCCTGTTCGTAATCAAGTAGAACACCAGCACCGCCAGGCCCAGCGCCACCGACCCCGCGCTCAGCAGGTACACCGTGTTCACCACCACATCCCGCCCCACCTGCGGAGACAGCCGCACCAGCAGCACCATCCCGGCCAGCGAGCCGTCCTTGCCGCGCACGGCCCGGGCGAACACATACTCCCTTGTCCAGTCGTGCCACCGTCCCAGCGAGAACTCGCGCCGCTTCGGCTCATCGCGCAGCGTGTCCCACGCCTTGCCCACCGCGGCATCTCTTCGCCGCTCCGCATCGATCTGCCCGCCCGTGAGCAGGCGCAGCCGCCCGTTCTCGACTTCCATCGCATTCGTACCCGTCCATTGGCCCACAGCCCCCACCCCCCCCGGCACACCCGTCCCC
>CAZNEU010000094.1:0-1681 GCA_964571915.1 uncultured Phycisphaeraceae bacterium | reverse complement strand
TGCTTGTCGAAAGACGTGAGACCCCCGGTAGACCACCGGGTTGATCGGCCGCAAATGCACGGGCTGAAAGGCCCTCAGTTGAGCGGTACGAACGGTCAAAGGGTCGCGTCAACCCCGCGCCGACTTCCAGTCGGACCGGGTTGACAGCAACCTTCAAGAGCAATCAGTGTCGCGTCAGGCCCCAAAGCCCGGCGCGGCAAGAATCAGTGCCGATTCACCGGCAACAATCATTCAGACACACATCCATCCGTCCGTCTGTCAATCACCCCGGGCGAGGCCACAGCCTCTCCCGGGTCTTCCCCTTGGGGCCGTCGAAAGGCGGTCCTCAGGTTTCCGCGGGTTCGCGTGTCGGCTTCACGGCCCCTCGCGTTCCCCGCAAGTCTCCGCTTCCGCGTGCGTCCGCCATCGGCGGACAGGGTCGAAAGGCCCCGCGAAGGTTTGTTGGTGACCATAGGTTTCGGGCAACACCTGTTCCCATCCCGAACACAGCAGTTAAGCCGAAGCCGCCGATGATACTGCCTAGCGGGAAAGTAGGTCGTCGCCAGCTCTTGGCCCTGTCAAGGTAAACCTTGACGGGGCCTTTTCTTTTTTTGCACTACGCTCCCTTTCCCATGTCCGCCCGGCTCCACTCCAAGCACCCCCTCCGCCTCGCCCTCATCCTGTGGGCGGTCTACGCGCTGGCCGTGTGCATCATCGTTGCCCGCGACCCGCTCACCCGCGAGGTGACCTCCGCCTACCGCTTCGGCAGCCGCGCGTTCTTCACCTCGCAGGAGATGTACCCGCGCGGCTTGCACGGCTGGCTCTACCCGCCGCACTCCGCGGTCGCCCTCTGGCCCTTCGCCCTCGGCGACGGCTCGCCCGTCATCCCCATCGAACTCGCCTGGCGCCTGCTGGGCATCGGCGCGCTGGGCCTGGCCACGTGGCAACTCTGGAAGCGGCTCGTGGCGACGGGGGACCGTTCGTGCCATCGAAGTCGGCTCGGCCACTTCGATGCTCACGCCCTTCCTGCCCCGCGTGATACACCCGTCTGGCGCGGCCTCTCCCAATCCGCACTCCGCACCGCCCCGCTCTTCCTTTTCATGTCGGCCGTGGCCATGATTTCTGCCGCGGGTTCGAGCCGCACGGGTCAGGTCAACTCGCTGCTGGGCGCGTCGTTCGTGCTCGCGGCCCTCGCGCTGGCCGATCGCCGTTGGTGGCGTGCCGCGGCTCTGCTGGGCATTGCTTTCGCCATCAAGCCGCAGGCCCTTCCGCTCATGCTCGTTGCCGGTGTGCTCCACCCGCCCTTCGCGTGGCGCATGGCCTTGGTGTCGCTGGCGGTGCTCGCGCTGCCGTGGTTGCGGGCAGACTGGCCGTATGTCTGGCAGCAGCACATCGGCTGGTACATCAAGATGCGCGACGATGCCACGCCCGAGCCGGGCACGTGGGCCGATATCTGCGGCCTGCTTGTGCCCGTGTTCAAGTGGCTCGGCATCGAGGTGCCCCTGCGCGGCTGGACGCTGCTGCGCGCCGGCATGGCCCCGATCACGCTTGGTGCGTGCTGGTGGCTCGCACGCCCGCTCGACCGGCTCCGCGGGGCGTTCATCGTGCTCGTGCTCTGCACCACCTACATCATGCTCTTCAACCCGCGCACCGAGGGCAACACCTACGCCGTCTTCGGCCCCGTGGCGGGCACGGTGGCAGC
>CAZNEU010000093.1:0-4656 GCA_964571915.1 uncultured Phycisphaeraceae bacterium | reverse complement strand
GAAGAAGAGGTGGTCGGCGTCCTTGCCCTCGGCATCCTGCTTGCGCGTCACCATGAGTTTGGTGTTGCGCTTGAGTTCGCCGCCCAGCAGCATCTCGCTGAGCGGGTCTTCCAGGAACTGGCCCACCGCGCGCCGGAGAGGCCGGGCGCTGAAGTCCGGGTTGTAGCCCTTGTCGATCAGAAAGTCCTTGGCCTTCTGGTCGAGTTCCATGATGACACCCTGAGACTTGATGCGCTCGCCCACCTTCTTCACCTCCAGGTCCACGATGTGGATGAGGTTGTCTTTGGTGAGGGGGCGGAAGACCACGACATCGTCCAGGCGGTTGATGAACTCGGGGCGGAAGAAGCGTTCGATCTCCTTCATGAGGATGCTCTTGATGTTCTCGAAGTCGGCATCGACACCCCCGCCGCGCTTCTGGAAGCCGAAGCCGCCGCCGCCCTTGATCAGGTCAGCCCCGATGTTGCTGGTCATGATGAGGATGCAGTTGCGGAAATCGACGTTGCGGCCGAAGGAGTCGGTGAGGCGGCCTTCCTCCATGATCTGCAGGAGCATGTTGAAGACATCCGGGTGGGCCTTCTCGACCTCGTCGAGGAGGATGACGCTGTAGGGGCGGCGGCGGACGCGCTCGGTGAGTTGGCCGCCCTCCTCGTAGCCCACGTAGCCGGGGGGCGCGCCCACCAGGCGGCTCACGTTGTGCTTCTCCATGTACTCGGACATGTCGAGCGTGATGAGTGCCTCCTCATCGCCGAAGAGGAAGTCGGCCAGGGCCTTGGCGACAAGGGTCTTGCCCACGCCCGAAGGCCCGCAGAAGATGAACGAGCCGGCGGGGCGGCGCGGGTCCTTCAGGCCCGCGCGGGCGCGGCGGATGGACTTGCTGATGGCCTTGATCGCGTCCTCCTGGCTGATCACCTTCTTGTGCAGTTCGGCCTCCAGGTCGAGCAGGCGCTGGGCCTCTTCTTTCTTGAGGCGCTTGAGGGGCACGCCCGTCATCTTGCTGATGACCTCGGCGATAACCTCTTCATCCACCGTGCCGGCCTGCACAACGGCCTTCTCACGCCATTCCTTCTGCGTGCGTTCCTTCTCCTTGCGGAGTTGCTCGGCCTTGTCGCGCAGTTCGGCGGCCTTCTCGTAGTCCGCGGCCTTCACGGCCTCGTCCTTCTCGATGCTGAGGCGCTCGATCTGGCCCTCGAGTTCGGCCAGGTTGGGCGGCTTGGTCATGCTCTTGATGCGCACGCGGGCTCCGGCCTCGTCGATCGCGTCGATCGACTTGTCGGGCTGCACGCGCCCCGTGATGTAGCGGCCGGAGAGTTCCACCGCGGCCCGCACGGCGTCGTCGGTGATGCGCACCTTGTGGTGCTGCTCGTACTTCTCGCGCAGGCCCTTGAGAATCTCGATCGTCTGCTCGTCGTTGGGCGGATCGACCGGGATGGGCTGGAAGCGGCGTGCCAGCGCGGCATCTTTCTCGATGTACTTCCGGTACTCGTCGAAGGTGGTGGCGCCGATGCACTGAATCTCGCCGCGTGCGAGGGCGGGCTTGAGGACGTTGGAGGCGTCGATCGCGCCCTCGGCGCCGCCAGCGCCCACCAGGGTGTGCAACTCGTCGATGAAGAGGATGACGTTCTTGGCGCGTCGCACTTCGTTCATCACGGCCTTGATGCGCTCCTCGAACTGGCCGCGGTACTTGGTGCCCGCGACCATCATGGCCAGGTCAAGCACGACCAGGCGGCGGTCGTGGAGAATGTCGGGCACCTCGCCGGCGATGATGCGCTGGGCCAGGCCCTCGACGATGGCCGTCTTGCCCACACCCGCCTCGCCCAGGAGGACAGGGTTGTTCTTGGTGCGGCGGCAGAGCACCTGCACCAGCCGCTCGATCTCGTTCATCCGGCCGATCACGGGGTCGAGCGTGTTCTCTTTGGCGAGTTCGGTGAGGTCGCGTCCGAAAGAATCCAGCGCGGGCGTCTTGCTCTTGCCGGCCCGTGCCGCGCCAGAGCCGCCGCCGGAGGATTCCGACGAGCCTTCTTTGGACGAAGAACCCGACGAGCCCGAACCACTCGCCCCCCCCCCGCCGCCCGTCGTCGTCTCTTCCGGCTCGGTGCCGGCACCGAGCAGGTTCAGCACCTCCTCGCGCACCTGGTCGAGTTTCAGGCCCAGGTTCATCAGCACCTGCGCGGCCACGCCGTCGTGCTCGCGCAGCAGGCCCAGCAGCAGGTGCTCCGTGCCCACGTAGTTGTGGTTGAGGTTGCGGGCCTCCTCGATGGCGTACTCGATCACCTTCTTGGCGCGGGGTGTCTGGGGCAGTTTGCCCATGGTGACCATCTCGGGCCCGGCCTTGACGAGTTTCTCAACTTCGAGGCGCACCTTCCGCAGGTCCACATCCAGGTTTTTAAGAACATTGGCCCCGACGCCGGAGCCTTCCTTCACAAGGCCGAGCAGGATGTGCTCGGTGCCGATGTATTCGTGGTTGAAGCGCTGGGCCTCCTGGTTGGCCAGGGCCATCACTTTGCGGGCACGATCTGTAAAGCGCTCGAACATGGCGAACTCCTCCGGCCCTTGTGAGGCCGCGCTCCCGTCCGGTGCGGCCGGGCCGAAGGGAATCGGCTCGACCGGGGGCGGGGTGGGGCGGAAACCGGGGCGTGTGGCCCGATTCGACGCTCCGTTCGGACTGTAGCAGGGTGTTGAACTTCCACACCCACTACGAGGAAACCGATGAGCGGGTTCAACGCCTGTCGCCGGGCCCCGCCGCCCCCCATAACCGCACCCACACAGTGCGCTTCGCGGAGACACACCCTGAGGATGCGTGAATCGGTCTTCTCGACCCCCGAACCCCGCATCCGGGGCGGTCCAACGAACTTGAAGAGTGCGAGTCTTGTGCCGAGTTCTGACGGCGATCGTTCGCATCGCGCCCAAGTGGAAGTGCCGCGGGTACACTGCCGGGGGGCGGGCGCGGGTTGGAACCAAGCAAAAACCCTCGTTTCGCAAAGCCGCTCGATGGCAGGCGCGTGCCGCTTTGGCAGATCGCGCCGCGAAGGAGTTCAGGTGGTGCTGCGGCTCATCATCATCCGGCACGGCAAGGCCGAGCGTGCCGCGGCGAGCGGCCGCGAGCATGATCGTGCCCTGACCAGTGTTGGCCATGCCCAGGCGGATTTTCTGGGTTGCGCCCTGAAAGCGCAGGGCCTGCTACCAGTGAGCGTGCTGCACAGCCCGCTGGTGCGCGCGGAACAGACGGCGCGGGCCATTGCGCGCGGCTGCGGCTGCCCGTGTGAAGTGTGCGCCGATCTGGCCCTGGATGGGCCGCTGGGCCCCGTGCTGGAGCGCATCCACATGGCCCGCGGCGACGGCACCGGCAGGCTGGCGCTGGTGGGGCACAACCCGCGCCTGGAGCAACTGGCCGCGCTGCTGTGCGCCGACCTGCGCGGCTCCGCGTTCCGCCTGCGCACGGGCGAAGCGGTGGTGATCGACTTCAGCACGAGCGCGGCGATGGATGAAGGGCAACTGGCCCGGCGCTTGCGCCTGGCAGGCAGCGACGACTAGCCCGGGCGCTTGCCCTGTGCGGCGCGAGAGAATGGCCCGCCGACGCACAGGCTGCGGTCAGAAGAACCACAGCCACCAGAGATACCAGAGGGTGATCACATCGAAGTGGTCGCTGGGATATGGTGTTACTGGCGGCACCCAATCGGGAGGCGGCACCCAATCCGGGGGCGGCGGTGGGGGCGTTGGGACTGGTTGTGTTAGGGGCGCGGGCGGTGGCGGTGGCGGGACTTCCGCGAACGAGGTGCTCGGGGCGAGCAGCAGCGTGGCGGCCACGCAGGCCAGGAGCACGGCATGGAATGCACTGATGCGGCGCGCAGGGATAGCATACGAACCAAACGTGGTCTTCATGTGGCCTCCTCGGCGACCCGATGCGTGTGCGTCGCCGAGAAGGACAAGTCGCTCGGGAGAGCCTCGTGTTACGGGCCGATGCGCAAAAACCCGAAGGTTGCCCGCCTCCAGCGCCGCGCGCCACGGCCCCGACGGAGCCGCTGCGGCCCGTGGCGGAGTCGGCCCTGGTCTCCCTGCTTGCGCGTGTGCAGAGTGGCGACCGCGGGGCCCTGCCGGAGTTTGTGCTTCGCTACGGGCCGCTCATCCGGCGGCGTGTGCGCGGCAAGATCAGCCCGCAGATGCGGTCGACGTACGACTCGACGGACGTGCTGGCCACGCTGCTGCGCAGGCTCGACAAGTTCGTGAAGCCCGAAGACCTGCGCGCCACCGACGAGCGCGAGGTCTGGCTGCTGCTGCTGAAGGTGATTCAGGGTGCGCTGGCCGATCAGCAGAGGCGGCTGGCCCGGCGGGCCCGGGCCGAGCACGCCTGGGTGCAAGCGGGAGGGGCGACCCGCGACACGCTCAGCCCGCCGGACACGGCCTGGACGGCCGACCCCGGTCTCGACGCGGCGGACATATTGGCGCAACTGACCGACCCGATCGATCGTGAGATCGTGGAACTGCGTGTGCGCGGCATGGAGTTGCAGGTCATCGCCATGCGCGTGGGCCTTACTCCGGGTGCGGCCCGGGCCCGCTGGCTGCGCATCCGCGCACGCCTGGCGGGCCAGTGGGGGAAGGCCGCATGAAACGCACCAGCACGCGGCCCGGCCTGGCCCCCCGCAGAATCCTGAGCCAGGC
>CAZNEU010000092.1:0-3180 GCA_964571915.1 uncultured Phycisphaeraceae bacterium | reverse complement strand
CGACACGGCCTGCCCGGTGGACGGCAGCGGCGCCACCGCGCTCTGGTACGCCACCTGATGCGACTGCGCGTTCAAGAGAATCACGGACATAGCGGTCCTTATCGGCCGAAGACCTGAGCACCCGAAGGTGGCCAGGTCGGGCGGCGGCCCGTCGCGTTGCGACACCCGGTTTCCCCAGTGCGACTGTACCGCAGGAACCGTCCCCCGGCCCGAAATCCCGTGCGCAATCGCCCCGATCCCCGGCCACTGACGATCATCCGGCATCCAGGGCTGGAGCGATCAGGCCCTTGTTAGGCGGCAGGATACCCCGTTTTTGTGCGGGCCAGCGTGCAAAAATGAGGTTATACTCCCGTCGGGGCACGCGCGGTTCGATCGTTGTCGATACGTCTCTCCCTTCTGCCGCGGTGGGCAGAGCGTGTTGCCTGCGCGGCAGGCACGATCGAAACACGAACGGGCCGGAACTCAAGGGGTGCAGGTTGTTCCGCGGAACGGCCCTGTCAAGATGCGCTGGATCTCTCGCCGCTGCTGCGGCGTGCGCTGTCGTCGCGTCTGCGGCGGCCCAGTCGCCCACCTTCACACCCTTGGGATTCGCCGTTCCCGCTCACTTCCGATCCGGCGCGTTCGCGGTTTCGGCCGACGGCGGCATCATCGCGGGGGTCAGCGAGGGGATCGACGGCAAGCAGGCCTTCATCTGGACCATTCCCGCCGGCATGACTGCGCTTGGCGATCTTCCCGGCGGGGCACTGTCGAGCCACGCCGCGGCGATGAGTGCCGATGGGTCAGTGATCGTGGGCACGGGAACCACCGCCATCGGCCCGCGCCCGTTCCGTTGGACGGCTGCGCTGGGCTTGCAGGACCTGGGCGCACTCCCCACCGGCAACGGACGCGGGCGGGCCACGGGCGTTTCCGCCGACGGCACGGTGATCGTGGGCGCGTCCACCATTTCCGGCGGCAGCGCGGCGTTCCGCTGGACGGCCGGCACGGGGCTGGTGAGCCTGGGTTCGCTGACCGGCGGCGACCCCGTCAGCGAGGCCGAAGGCCTCAGTGCCGATGGATCAACCGTGGTGGGCTACGGGTTTGTTGGCGGGCGGCCCGCGCCGTTCCGTTGGACAGCGCAGAGCGGCATGGTGGTTCTTGCCGACGCGGCGGGCGTGCCCGGCGTTGGTGCCGCGCTCGCCGCCAGCAGCAACGGCTCGATGATCGTCGGCTACCGAGCCCTCTCCGCCGGCCCGCGAGAGGCCTTCCGCTGGACGGGCGGCACGGGGCTTGTCGGCTCCGGCGCGTCGGGCGGCAACACCTTCCCGACGGTGGCGAACGACGTCTCCGACAGCGGCGATCTGCTTGTCGGCCGCGGCGGCGCCAACGGGCTGCTTCAGGCCCAGATCTGGAACGAGTATTTCGGGCTGAGCGATCTGGGCGAACTGCTCCGCCACAGTTACGGGCTGGAACCCCAACTGCGGGGCTGGACGCTCAGCGCCGTGTACGCCGTTTCCGCGAACGGCATGACGATGGTCGGCGACGGCATCAACCCCAGCGGGCAGGTCGAGGCGTGGGCGGCCACGTTCAACGCGCTCTGCCTGCCGCCCCAGGTGTGGTCCGTGCCGCAAGGCGAACTGATCCCCGAGGGCGTGGCACGCAGTTACGAGGTCGATGTCCGCAGCCCCTTGCCGATGACCCACCAGTGGTTCAAGGACGGCGTGCCGATCGCCGACTCGGCCCTGGTCGCCGGCACCACGACGAAGACCATCAACTTCCTCGGGTTCTCGTCCGCCGATGGGGGGCTCTACCGGCTCGACAGCGCGAACGCCTGCGGTCTCGTCTCCACGTCCGACGTGTCGTGGCTGCCCCGCCCGCCCTGCCCGCTCGACTACAACGACGACGGCAGCCTGAACCCCGACGACCTGGGCGACTACATCACCGACTACTTCTCCTTCAGCGCGATGCCCGAGTCCCCGTTCCCCCTGCGACTGGACTTCAACTTCGACGGGTCGCTCAACCCCGACGACATCGGCGACTACATCACCGCGTACTACTCGGCTGCTTGTTGAGGCAGGCGCGGCCCGCCGGTCGCGCCCGCTCACTTCGCGGCGTTCGCGGCCTTCTGCTGCGCCGTGTAGCCGTCGCGACGCTTCAGCGCCTTCACCACCAACCCCTGCTTGATCGCCTTGGCGGAGGCGAGCACCCGCGTGGGCTTGCCGTCGATCAGCGCCGTGACCTGATGCAGGTTGGGGCGGAAGCGCCGGCGCGTGATGCCGGTGGGCTTGAGGCCGAAGCCCCCCTTGGAGATCTTCTGGCCGCGCCAGGTGCGCTGCTTGCCGAACGTGGTTTTCTTACCGGTGAAGTGGCAGACAAAGGCCATGAGCGTGCTCCAGACAGGATCAGAATGATTGGCCGCTCATCCCGTCTTGGCAACCCAAATCAGCCAAACAGTGGCCCAAAGAACCCGCACTGTGCCCACACCGCTCGCCCCCGTTCGGTGCCGGGCCTAGGCTTGCCGCTCGAAAAACCGTTGGGGCGGCCCGGGTTTCATGGTGGCACGTTGTGCCCCACCCGCCGCTCCTAACTCTCCGGCCCCGCCCCCGCGCGGCGGCCAGACAGGACAGCACCCATGGCCCGCACACTCAAACTGCTGCTCATTGAGAACGTCGACAACACCGGCATCGTCGGTGATGTGGTGACCGTCCGCAAGGGCTTCGCCCGCAACTTCCTGCTGCCGCGCAACCTGGCCACCGAGCCCAGCGAGGAACGCGTGAAGGAACTGGCCACGAAGCGGGCCGACGCTCAGAAGGAACTGGCCGAACTCCGCAAGCACCGCGAGCAGGTGACGGCCAAACTCAACGGCTTCGAGCTCACCATGGTCCGTTCCTGCAACGACCAGGGCATCCTCTACGGCGCCGTGGTCCAGCAGGACATCTGCGACGAACTCGCCAAGACGGGTTTCCCCGGCATCAAGCAACGCGAGGTTCGCCTGGGCCAGGTCATCAAGCGCGTTGACCACTTCGAGATCCACGTCAAGTTCGACACCGACCTCGATGCCGTGATCAAACTCAACATCAACGCCGACCGCAAACTCGACCTCGACCGCCGCACCGGCGACACGCCCAAGGCCGATGCCGCCGCGCCCGCGCCGGCCGACGGTGCGACCGCCGCTGCCGATGCCAAGGGCGAGAAGCCGGCGGA
>CAZNEU010000091.1:0-2042 GCA_964571915.1 uncultured Phycisphaeraceae bacterium | reverse complement strand
CTGATCATTACGAAGGCGGATCACACGCTGTCGGTGCTGGCCGCGATGCAGGAACGGCTGAAGGCGATCAACCCCGAGGCGATCATCGCGACGGCGGCGCATGAGCCTTCCGCCCTCTCCGACGAGATCACGCATGAGGCGGTGGCGCTGGAGCGTCTCGTCGACCGGACGGTGAGCGCGCTCTCTTCGATCGGCGATCCGGAAGGGTTTGAAGAAACGCTGCGACGCCTGGGCGCCACCCTCGTGAGCCAGACCCGCTACCCCGATCATCATCGCTACCGGGCCCAGGAGTGGGCGGCGATTGTGCAGCAAGCCGCCTCCTCAGGGGCCGAGGCGCTGCTCACCACGGAGAAAGATGCGATTCGCCTGCGTCCGTTCTGGCAGGCGCACATCCCGCCGCTGCCGGTGTGGGTATTGCGTGTCGACATGCGTCTCTTAAGCGGTGAGGAGTTGGTCGATGCTCGATTGGCTCGCGTGTGCGGCCGTTAGGGCCTTGGGCTGGCTGTTGTGCCGCCTGCCGCCATGGCTGTGCGCCGCGATGGGTGCCGGCCTGGGCGAGGCGGCCCGCTGGCTGTCCCCGAAACGCGCCCGCCTGGGCTATCTGAACCTGAAGGCCGCCTTCGGTGAACGGCTCTCACCCGCGAAAACCCGTCGCCTCGTCCGCCGGGTGTTCCGGCAGCTCGGCATGGGTCTGGTGGAGATGCTGCGCGTGCCGGCGATCGATCGTGCGTATGTGGAGCGGTATGTGAAGATGGTGAGCCTGTCGCGCCTGGATGCCGCCGCGGCCTCAGGCCGCCCGGTGATGGTGCTGACGGCGCACTTCGGCAACTGGGAGCTGTCCTCGCTCGCGGCCGCGGTGCTCGGCCATCCGGCCGTCACCGTGGCGCGGGCCCAGGCGGGCTTCCCTCGACTGTATCGGCTGCTGGTGTCGTATCGCGAATCGAAGGGCTGCCGCGTCGTGCATAAGGGCGTGGCGAGCCGCCAAGTGCTGCGCGCCCTGGAACAGCGGCAGCTCGTGGGGATCGTGGGCGACCAGGCCAGCCGCCACGGCCTCTTCATCGATTTTTTCGGCCGCCCCGCCCTGTTTGCCACCGGGCCCTTTGAGCTGGCGCGCCTGAGCGGCGCCCTGATGATCCCGATGTTTACCCATCGGCGGCGCGGGCCGTTCCATCGTATTGTGTTTGAGCCGCCGATCGATCTCTCACTGCAGGCCGGCCGCAAGGAGGATGTCTTGCGGTGGGGCATGGAGCAGTTTGCCCAGACGCTGGCACGCCATATCCGGCGGGATCCGGCGCAATGGTTGTGGCTGCACAACCGCTGGAAACATACGCCCGTGAAGCGGGTGATGGTCCTCAGCGACGGAAAAGCGGGCCACCTCAAGCAGTCGACGGCGGTCGTACAAGCGATGCGTGCCTGCCTGCTGCCGACGGAAGTGCCCGAAGGCAGGCAGGCGCAGTGCACGGATGTCCGCGAGCAGATGGTGGAGGTGCGGTATCGCCGGCTCTGGGGGCGGGCGCTGGCCCTGCTGTGGGCGTGGCTCGTGCCGCGCGGATGGGCGGCCTCGATGATGTTACGTCTGAGTCTGTCGCCCGCGTGCTGGAAGGCGGCGATGGCGACCGGGGCGGAGGTGATCATCTCGTGCGGGGCCTCCACCGCGCCGGCGAATGTGCTGCTCTCCGCCTTGTACGGGGCGAAGTCCGTGGTCGTGATGAATCCCGCGCCGATTCCGCTGCGCCGGTTTCATCTGGCGTTTGTCCCGGCGCACGATGAGGTGCCCACGCGGCCCAACGTGGTGCCCACGGCAGGGGCATTATCTGCCGTCACCAGCGAGCAGTTGGCGCAGGCGCGCGAGCGCCTGCGCGCGCATCCGCGCTTTCGCGGGCCGCATGCCGGGCCTGCCCCGTCGCAGGCGGGGCCGGTCATCGCCGTGTTGCTTGGCGGCAGCACCGATGAGTACCAGTTGACCCCCGGCTTTGCCGACGGGCTGGTGCAGCAGGTGCTGGCGGCGTGCCAGGACGTGAACGGCCTGTGTCTGGTCACCA
>CAZNEU010000090.1:0-4438 GCA_964571915.1 uncultured Phycisphaeraceae bacterium | reverse complement strand
GCGCGGCGGGTTCCGGCCCCCTCTCCTACCAGTGGCGCGCCGGCAGCCCCGCAACCCCGATCGCGGGCGCGACCGGCGCGATGTACGCGGCACCGTGGAACACCGCCGCGGGCGTGTATGACTGCGTCGTTTCTAGTCCCTTCGGCGCGGCCACGATGGCGCCGGTGGAAGTGTCGCTGAACCTGGTGGATTACAACTGCGACACGGTCGAGAACCCCGACGACCTGGGCGATTTCATCACCGATTACTTCACGGCGCCAGCAATCCCCGGCCCCGGCGGCTACGCGGCCCCGTGCCCCGAGAACGCCCCGCCGTTTGACACCGGCTATCGCGCCGCGTTCATCCCCGACGGCACACCCCAGTGCTTCGAGCCCTACCCCGACAACCTCGGCGACTTCATCACCTACTACTTCCTGCTCACCTACTGAGCGGCCGTGCCATCGAAGTCGGAAGGCTCTGCGACCGACTTCGATGTGATTCGTCGATCATCAAGGCAGCATCGAAGTCCCAGAGCGGACTTCGATGGCACGGATGCAAAAAGCCCACCGGGCCGCGGGAGCGAACCCACGACCCGGTGTTGTATTGGCGTATCTTGCCGCGACTCGCGCCGTTCAGGCGGCCTTGCGGGCGTAGCCGTAGCGGTTGAACGAGTTGAAGTTGCGGTTGAAGGAGGCCTTCCTGGCCTTCTTGAACGAGTAGTTGGGGTTGCGCTTGCTGGCGGGCTTGTTGTTGAACTTGGCGCTTGTGCGCGAGTTCTTGCGGGCGTTCTTGACAGCGGTCTTCTTGGGCGCGCTCTTGCGGTTGTTCTTCTTGGCGACCTTCTTGAAGGTGCGGAAGAAGTTGGCCGGGCTGGAGAACGACTTGTTGTTGAAGGGGTTGGCGAAGCCGTAGTTGAAGGAGAAGCCGTTGAAGCCGTTGTACGTCTTCACGGGGTTCTTGCGGTTGTTCTTGAAGGCCGCGGGGCGCTTGGCAGCGGGCTTCTTGAAGTTCTTGCGGGGTGCCTTGCGGGAGAACTTCTTGGCGAAGGTCTTGGCGAACGTGGCCTTGGCGTACGAGCGCCGGGCCACGGGCTTCTTGCCGTAGCGGCGGCCGGCCTTCTTCGCGGCGGGGCGCTTGGCCACGCGGCGGAAGGTGCGTTTGCTGGAGGTGCGCGTGCGTGAACGAGAGGTGCTGGGCATGAACTGGCTCCGGTCTGTGGCCACCGCAAAGGGCGCGGGGCGGGTGGATGTGAGGGAGCCAGCGACAGCCGCGGTCCCCATTGATGAGTGGTGGTCGGCATAAACGGAACCCCGGTGAAGGACTTGGCGCTTTTTTTCTTGACCCGGGGATGGGCGGGAGCATGAAAGGTCAGGGGCTCGGGGGCCGCTTGGGGCTGCGTGCGGCGGTTTTCGGGCGTGCGGGGCGGGTGGAGGGGGTACGCAGAGGCCCTGCCGGTGGCCTTCGGGTGCCGCCGCGCAGCACTGTGCCGATAGAAGGGGTGCATGAAACGACTGCGTGCGGCGGGTGCGGCGGGTGTGGCGGGTGTGCTGGCGGTGTTCGGCTGCGGGGCTGTGGCCGCGGCCCAGGGGCCGAGCGTGGTTGTGCTTGATCGGATGCTGGGGGCCCGCGCGGGCGCGCTGCTGGGTGTGCGCGAGGGTGGGTATGTGGTGAGCGATGCGCAGGGGCTGGCGGTGCCGCTCGCCGCGGGCGAGGTGCTGGCGATTGTGGAGGCGGATTGGTGGAACCCCGAGCCGGGTTCGAGCGAGGTGGCCGCGGCGGCGGTGGGCGAGGGCGGGGGGTTGATGGGGGGCACGGACCGCTCGCAGCGCGGCGTGCTGGAGTTGACCGACGGCACCCGGCTGGTGGGCACCCTGGCGGCACGCGATCCGGAGAACGCGGACCTGGTGGCGTGGAACCACCCGGCGCTGGGGCGGATGCTCTTTGCGCTGGAGCGTGTGAAGCGTGTGGACTTCGGGCCGGAAGAGTTGTTGGGTGGCGCGGCGGGCGGGAACAGCGTGCGGCACGCGGGCGATGAGGCCGCCGCGCCCGAGGCGGGCGATGTGGTGGAACTGGCCAACGGCGACCGGCTGGTGGGGTTTGTCGAGCGGCTGGGGAACCAGATTGTGGTGCGTGCGGGGAGCGGCGCGAGCGCGCAGATGAGCACCCCGGATGCGCAGGTGGTGCGGAGTGTGCGGTTGGCGAACCCGGCCGTGCCCGCGGCGGGGCTGATGGTGTGGCTGCGGGGTGGCAACACGCTGCGGGTGAGCGACTTGCAGGCGGGCGGGAACGAAGCGGCGCGGCTGGTGTTTGAGCCGGCGGAGGGGTTGAGCCGGCAGATCAACGTGCGGCTGGACCAGTATCGGGGGATTGTGCCGCGGGCGGAGCGGGTGGTGCCGCTGGCGGGCCTGCCGCTGTCGGGGCAGAAGGCGGCGGCGGATCGGTTTGCGCCGGGCGTGCTGCGTGTGCATCATCGCGCGGAAGATTTGCTGGGCGCCGCGGACATTGAGTTGCCCGGGCCGATGACCGCGGAGTGGGCGCTGCCCGCGGGTGCGCGGCGGCTGGCGGGGTGGCTGGTGATGCCCAGCGCAGCGCGGGAATGGGGCGATTGCGTGGTGCGTGTGTCGGAGGTGGCGGGTGAGGGCGTGGTGGAGACGACGCGCGTGCTGCGCGAGGGGCGGCTGAACGCCGAGAAGCCGTGGATGACGCTGGCGGAATCGCTGGGGGGCGGCGCGGGAGCAAGGCTGCGGGTGGAGGTGGAATCGGGCGAGCGCGGGCCGATTCAGGACCGCCTCGTGCTCAGGCGTGTGCTGATCGCGGTGGGTGAGTGAGCACCCGAGCCGCGGCGAGGGCCTGAGCGATGGGGGCCACATCGTGAACGCGGAGGATGCGGGCGCCGGCCGCGACGTGCGCGAGCGTGAGGGCGATGGTGCCCGCGAGGCGGCTTGCTGGGGGTGAGTCTTTGGGCAGGCCCGAGGCGAGGGCGACGAAACTCTTGCGCGAGAGGCCGCTCATGAGGGGGAAGCCCAGATCGAGCAGGCGCGGCGTGCCCGCGATGAGGGTGAGGTTCTGCTCGACGGACTTGCCGAAGCCCAGGCCGGGGTCGATGACGAGACGGTCGGGCGCGAGGCCCGCTTCGAGCGCAGCGCGGGTGCGGAGCGCGAGGAAGGCGCGGACATCTTCGACGACGTTCGTGTATGCGGGCGGCGCGGGGTAACTGTGGGAGTAGTGGTCGCTGCCGGGCGGCACGAGACGGTGCATGAGGACGAGGCCGCATTGATGGCGGGCGGCAAGGGGGAGCAAGCCAGTGTCTTCGGTGCCGGCGGAGACGTCGTTGAGGCAATCGGCGCCCTCATCCAGCGCGGCGGAGGCGACGGGTGCGAGCGTGGTGTCGATGGAGATGGGAGGCGCATCACCGATGGCGCGGCGGACGGCGCGGAGGACGGGCAGGAGGCGCGCAAGTTGCTCGGCGGCGGGGATGCGGGAGGCGCCGGGGCGCGTGGACTCGGCGCCGAGATCGAGCATGGCCGCGCCGGAGGCGAGCGCGGCGAGGGCGTGGTCGGCAGCACGGGAAGGGTCGGTGAGGAGGCCGCCGTCGGAGAAACTGTCGGGCGTGGTGTTGAGAACAGCGCAGATAGCGGGCGCGGCGAGGTCGAGCCGCCTGCGCGGTGAGAGAACCCAGGATGTGGCGGGTGGGGGAGCGGGCACGGGGGCGCTGGGAAACGTGAGAGCGGAGTTATACGCACCGCCTGTCAACGCACCGCGTGGCAGGGGTCGCACCGGGATGTTGAATGCCGGGAAGGCAGGAAGGCAACGGGCATCAAGGCAACGAGGCGATGACCACTGGCTTGCACTCGCGGCTTCAACGCGATGCGAGTCAGTCGATCATCGCGGGCTCGCGCGGCGCGGCGGGGATGGGTGGGGAGAGGGCCAACATGCGGTCCACGGCGGTGAGGGCCCAGCGGCGGGCATCCGGGTGGACGGTGATGCGGTTGGGGACCTTGCCCTCGGCGAGTTGGTCGAGCACCCAGAGGAGGTGGGGTTGGTCGATGCGGTACATGGTGGTGCAGAGGCACTGGCAGTCGGAGAGGATGCGGACCTTCACACCACGCGCGGCGGCGGCGCGAGCGAGGCGGGAGACGAGGTGGACCTCGGTGCCGATGGCCCAGGAGGAGCCGGGCGCGGCGGACTGGATGGCGCGGAGGATGTACTCGGTGGAGCCGTTGTCGTCGGCGAGATCGACGACTTCTTTGCTGCACTCCGGGTGAACGAGGATGCGTGTGCGCTGGTCCTTGGGGAGGTCATTCTCCGCGGTGCGGATCTGGTGGATGTGCTCGGGGCGGAAGAGTTTGTGGACGGAGCAGTGGCCGGCCCAGAGGAGGACGGAGGCATGTTCGAGTTGGGTCTCGGTCATGCCGCCGAGGCGGTCGCTCGCGGCACCACCGGCGGCAAGGCGCGGGTC
>CAZNEU010000089.1:0-3232 GCA_964571915.1 uncultured Phycisphaeraceae bacterium | reverse complement strand
CTCCACAAGATGCAGCATCGCGAACTGCCGGATGGTTGGGACAAGGACTTGCCGGTGTTCCCCGCCGATGCCAAGGGACTGGCCACTCGCGAGTCGTCCGGCAAGGTGCTGAATGCTCTGGCCAAGAATTATCCGTGGCTGATCGGCGGTTCGGCGGACTTGGCACCCTCGACCAAGACCCTGATGACGTTTCCCGAGGCCGGCCACTTCTCCGCGCGGTCGTACAGCGGCCGCAACTTCCACTTCGGCATCCGCGAACTGGCGATGGGCTCGATCCTCAACGGCATGAGCCTCACGAAGGTGCGGCCCTTTGGTGCGGGCTTCTTCGTGTTCAGTGATTTTTCGCGCCCCGCCATCCGGCTGGCGGCGATCATGGAGATCCCGGTCATCTACATCTTCACGCACGACTCGATCGGCGTGGGAGAAGACGGCCCCACGCACCAGCCCATCGAGCACCTGAGCGCACTGCGGGCGATCCCCGGGCTCATCACGATGCGCCCCGGCGATGCCAACGAGGTGGCCGAGGCGTGGCGGGTGGTGATGCAGATGCGGCACGAACCCGTCTGCATGATCATGAGCCGCCAGGCCATGGCGACGCTCGACCGGACCAAGTACAAGCTCGCCAGCGGCGTGGCCAAGGGGGCCTATGTGCTGGCCTGCAACGCGCCCGACGGCAAGCCCGACGTGATCCTCATGGCCACCGGCACCGAGGTGCAACTGGCCGTTGAGGCGTACGAGAAACTCAAGGCCGAGGGTGTGCGCGCCCGCGTGGTGAGCATGCCCAGCTGGGAACTCTTCGAGCACCAGGACCAGAAGTACCGCGACGAGGTGCTGCCCCCCACCACCAAGGGGCGCGTCGCCATCGAGCAGGCGGGCACCTTCGGCTGGGAGCGCTACGTGGGCACGGGCGGCGCGATGATCGGCATGAAAACGTTCGGCGCATCGGCGCCGCTCAAGGAACTGCAGAAGAAGTTCGGCTTCACGCTCGAGGCGGTGATGAGCGCGGCCAAGGCCCAGGCGGCACGCACGTAGGCTGCACGTTCCGAAGGCGAACCACAAAGGCACGAAGATCACAAAGGGAGGCAGGTTCGGCCGCCGATGAGCGACGCTCGGTGGCCCCTCGCACCCGGACTTCCGCCACATGGCCTCGTTGTTCGTCCGAGTCCGGTCAGGCCTTTCTTTGCGACCTTGCATGTTGTTCCTCAAGCGGGCCGGTCGTGTGATCCGTCTGTGCCCAGGTCTTGAAGGCCGCCGCCGAGCTCGATCCCGACCGGCTTCTTGGTTGGGTTCGTCCGAACAGTCGCCCTGGGCCTCTGTCCCGCCACCCACGGGTTCACGCCCGCATCGCAAGAAAGGACTTCGCCCGTGATCGATGCATCCTCCGTCGTAGGCATCGACGTCTCCAAGGCCTCCCTGGACGTGGCCTTCGGACTCAACCATCCCGTCCAGCGCTTCGCCAACGAGCCCAAGGGCCACCGCGCCCTGGCCCGCTGGGTCGCCCCGGCGACTCTGCGAGAGGGGGTGTTACGCGCCGGAGAACAGGCCCGGCCCCGTGTCCGTCGCGGGCGGGCGGCGCTTGCGTGCCGGTGGTGGGGGAGCGGGAGGCATGGGCGTGGGTGGCGGCACAGGTGCACTGGTGCCGGCCCGCCCGCCAACGACCGATTCCACGCTGCCATCCGCCAGGCGCGTGGTGAGGGCGAGGCCCGGCGCAGCCGCGCTGGCAGACCGCAAGACCGCCCCGCCCGGCAGCAGCGTGACGGAGTACCCGCGTGCGAGCACGGCCTGCGGGCCGACGAGTTCGAGTTGACGCTGCGTGGTACGGAGTCGGTCTGCCGCGGCTGCGACGTGGCTTGCCAGCGCGGCAGACACCCTTGCCGCGCGGCCAGCAAGATCGACCGCGTGCAGGCGCGTGCGCATGGCCGCGGCCAGACCGCGTTCCAGGTCTGCCACGCGGGCCTTGCGGCGTTCATACACGCGGGCCGGTCGGTGCTGCTCCAGGCGTGCCCCGGCGCGATCAACACGCGAGCGGGCCTGCGCACTCGCCCCGCGCGTTACAGCCACGAGTTGACGCGCGGCCGAGAGGCTCGCCCACGCCGCGGCCTTCATGCGAGCCACGAGCGCGGCGTGCAGGCGTTCCTTCAGCGATTCGGCCTGCTCGCTCATGGCGGCCGAATCCGGCACGCAGCGCATGGCCGCCTGCGTGGGCGTGGCGCAGCGCAGGTCGGCCACGAGTTCGGCGAGGGTGGTGTCGGTCTCGTGGCCGATGGCCGCAGCGACGGGGATCGAGCATTGGACAATCTGCTCGGCCACGCGCCGGTCGTTGAAGGCCCAGAGGTCTTCCATGGAGCCGCCGCCGCGGGTGACGATGAGCGCATCGATGCCGAGGCGTGCGGCGTTGGCGGAGACCCAGCCGATGGCGGCGGCCACCATCCCGGCGGCCTCTGCGCCCTGCACCAGCGTGTCGATGAGGCACAACTCCACGCCGGGGGTACGGCGACGGGCGGTGTCGATCACGTCTTGCAGTGCCGCGCCGGTGCGGCTGGTGATGACGGCCACGCGGCGGGGGAAGACGGGCATGGGCCGCTTGCGTTCGTCCGCGAGCCAGCCGAGCGTGCGGGCCTCTTCGACGAGGGCCTTGAGCGCGGCTTCGAGGGCACCCTGACCGACGGCTTCGAGGCGATCAACCCGGAGCGTGGTGCGCCCCTGGGGTTTGTAGAACTCGACGTGGCCTGTCGCGATTACTTCCTGCCCGACGCGCGGCACGAAGCCGATCTTGCGTGCCGCGGCGGCGAACATGACGCAGGAGATGACGGCCTCGGCATCTTTGAGCGAGAAGTACCAGTGTGTGCGGTCGGTGAACTGGCCGACCTCGCCACGGACACGGACGGGGCTGGCGACGCCGGTGCGGAGGGCGGCGTCGATCATGGAGGCGAGTTGGGAGACGCGAAGCGGTTCGGGGCCGGCCGGTGCGCCCGGCACGGGCGCGGCGGGCGGGGGCGGCTTGGGCCGCTTCATCTTGGCAGGATCGAACGGCAGGCGGCTCATGCGAGGCTGGAGCGTACGGCCAAGCACGTCCGGCCGCGCGTCCCGACGGTGCGCGGGCCGATCCCTACGCTTGCGCGGTGCCCGCTTCGCCCACCAACACACCGATCGCCTCGCCCGCCCCCCCCGCCCCCCCAGCATGGACGGGCGAAACGCTCGCCACCGACCCGCACGCGCGGCAGGATAAGGC
>CAZNEU010000088.1:0-1606 GCA_964571915.1 uncultured Phycisphaeraceae bacterium | reverse complement strand
GGCCTTCGGGGCCTGCATCGGCTCGCTCATCAACGTGCTGGTCTACAGGCTTCCCAAAGGGCTGGACGTAGTAACCCCTCCCTCCCGCTGCCCCGCCTGCGAAACCAAACTCACCTGGCGTGAGAACATCCCTATCTTCGGCTGGCTCCTCCTGCGCGGCCGCTGCCGCTTCTGCCGCTCGCCCATCTCGGCCGAATATCCGCTGGTGGAGGCCTTCGTGGCGGTGCTGTTCATGCTCATCGCCGCGTTGTGGTACGTGGTGCCCTCAGATGCGGTGCTGGCGGGCCTCCACGTGGGCAGAATCCGGCCCGAGTGGGCCGCCAACGGGCCGGGCCAAACCTGGCCCGCCCTGCTTGTGCTGCTCTGCCTGCTCTCGTGCCTCACCGCCATGACGCTGGTCGATTTCAAGACCTACACCATCCCCCTTGTGTTGCCTTGGGTGGCCTCGCTGGTGGCGCTGGTGGCCCACCCTCTCCACGCCGCGTGGGTGGAGTTCGGCACGCACGCCGGTCGCCTGGCGCGGCTTGCCCCCGGCTGGAACTGGACGATTCCGACGCCAGACTGGTGGTGGCTGGGCGGGAGCATCGGTGCCACGGTGGGCATCGGCCTGTCGCTGCTGCTGATTCGCCTGGGGCTGATCGAGCGCTCCTTCACCGACTACGAAGCCTGGGAGAAAGCCCAACTGGCCAGCGCCGCGGACCTTGGGAAAAACCCCGACACCGACCCCACCGCCCTCTGGATCGCCTACCCCCACGCACGCCGCGAGATGGTGCGGGAACTCGCCTTCCTCGCCCTGCCCGGCCTCCTGCTCTGGGCCGGCGGCACACTCGCCATCCGCCTGGTCGCCGGGCACCTCTCAGCCAACCCGGACCCCTTCCAGCCTCCCATCGAACCCGCGATGCCCCTGTGGCTGGCAGCCCTGGGCGGCGTGCTGATGGGCTACATCGTGGGCGGGGGCGTGGCGTGGGTCATTCGCGTGGGGGCCTCGCTGGCCTTCCGCAAAGAGGCCATGGGCATGGGGGATGTTCACCTGATCGCCGCCGTGGGTGCCTGCCTGGGGTGGATCGACGCGGTTCTGGCCTTTTTCGGCGCGGCGTTCGTGGGCCTGGCCTGGGCCATCATCGCCAGCATCGCCGGAGGGCGCGTCCGCCGCACCCTTTCTTACGGGCCAAGCCTGGCCATCGCCACGCTGCTGGTGGTGCTGGGCAAGCCGCTCATCGAGATGGGCCTGAACCAACTTGTACACGTCCCGCCGGGGGCCAAGCCGATAAACGTCCCCTGACGGGGTGTGTTTCTGTCCGCCATTTTTCGGGGCGATCACCCCAACCATTGCCGGTGCAAGGTTGACACCGGCGCTCGGGCGGTTACGGTTGCCGCATCGAAAGCGGGCGCGGCCCGTCGGACTCAACCATCAATCGTGCGGAGCACGGAGGTTTACATGTTCAGCGGACCCAGCAACGGCGGACGGTCTTCACTTCTTCTTCGTGGCGGGCTGCTGCTCGCTGCGGCCACGCTGGCCCTGGGCCTGGGCGGCTGCACCGACGAGTTGAAGGCGGACAACGCGCGGCTCACCACCGAGGTTGAGCAACTCAAGAGCGAAAACTCG
>CAZNEU010000087.1:0-11301 GCA_964571915.1 uncultured Phycisphaeraceae bacterium | reverse complement strand
TAGCCGGGGGTTGAGGAGGCTCGGCGACGAAACCCCCGGAAACCGCCCCCTTGCCCATGCACCCTGAAGGGGTGCCACACGACGCGACCTTGCGTCAACAAACGGTTTCAACAGAGCATACTCACCGACCACCTGCCCTCGGAACATCACCAAGATCGGCTTCTCCCGCTCGACGAGAAACCCTCTGGCGGTCAGCACGATTTCCATGGCACGCGCGTACACGGCCTCCAGAAAGCCGTACCCGAGTTCGCCGTACACGTCGTAGAACGCGCCGATGACCGCTTCGGTGATTTCGGAGTGCTTGAATCTGCGTTCATCCGCGTTCATCCGCGTCCCTTTCTCTTGTCCCCCAGCCACGCGTGCAGCCGCGGCGCGTCCCAGGTGTTGACGCACAGCTCGGGCGTGAGCCAGCCGCGCCGGCCTGTGAGCACGCCGTAGCGGAGGTTCTCGAAGTCTTCGGAAGCGTGGACGTCGCAGTTGATGGCGATGAGACACCCCGCCTTCACCGCGGCGTACACGTGGGTGTCGCGGAGGTCCAGCCGGAGCCAGTGGGCGTTGATCTCGAGGGCGACGCTGCATTCTTTGGCGGCGGCGATGAGCGCGGCCATGTCCGGTTCCAGCCCGCGGCGTTTGAGGATGAGCCGGCCGGTGGGGTGGCCGAGGATGTGCACGAGCGGGTGGCGGATCGCCTTGAGCAGGCGGGCTGTGGCCCGTTCGGGTTCCTGCAGCAGGCTTGCGTGCGGGGAGGCGACCACCACATCCAACTCGGCGAGCAGTTCGTCGGTGTAGTCGAGGTCGCCATCGGCGAGGATGTCCACCTCGCTGCCACAGAGGATGGTGATGCCCGTGGTTTTCTCTGCTTCGGCCCTCACGGCCGCGATGTGCTCGCGCAGGCGCGCGGGTTTGAGGCCGTTGGCGATGGCGCTGGACTGGCTGTGGTCGGTAACGGCGATGGTGTGGAAGCCGCGGGCCTTGGCCGCGGCCGCGAGTTGCGCGATGGACATTGATCCGTCGCTGGCGGTGGTGTGGGCGTGCAGTTCGGCGCGGATGTCGGCCACCTCCACCAGCCGCGGGATCTTTTTCAGGAGCAACTCGCCGCGGTCCTCGCGCAGTTCCGGGGGCACGAGGGGGAAGCCGAGTGCTTTGAAGACGTCGGCTTCGGTCTTGGCCGCGACGGGCTTGATGCCGCGCTGCTGCGGGGGCGTGTCGGCGTTGTCGTTCGGGAAGAGACCGAACTCGTTGAGCGTGAGGCCCAGGTCGAGGGCGCGCTGGCGGAGGCGCACGTTGTGCTCTTTGGAGCCGGTGAAGTACAGCATGGCCGCGCCCCATGAGGCGGCGGGGATGATGCGGAGATCGACCTGGACGGAGCGAGCAGTGTCGGTGGCGGCCGCGGCACCTGCCTCGCCGGTGGCGGGAGAGGCGCAGTCGGTGTCGCCGGCGTCTGGAAAGTCGCCGGGGATGGATTCCACACGAAGACGCACGGAGCACTTGCTCTCGCCCTTGCTGATGACCTGGGTGATGCCGGGTTGGGAGCAGAAGGCCTCGGCCGCCGCGGCCGGGTTGGTGGTGGCCACGAGGATGTCGATGTCGCCGACGGTGTCGCGGCCGCGGCGGAGCGACCCGGCGTAGGCGGCCTCGCTGGACCCCTTGACGGCCCGCATGGTGGCGGCGATGCGCTGGGCGATGGGGAGGGCGATGCCCAGCGGCAGGCGGAGGTTGGCCTCGGCCATGATCGCGATGGAGGCCTTGAGTTTCTCGACGGCTTTTTCGCCCATGCGCGGGAGCGTGAGGATGGTGCCGTCGGCGATGATGCGCTTGAGGTTGGCGAGGTCGACCACGCCCGCCTCAAGCCAGACCATGCGAACGGTCTTGGGGCCCAGGCCGGGGATGGTCAAGAGTTCGGGGAGGCCGGGGGGCACCTGGGCGCGCAGGTCGTCGAGTTCGGTGATGCGTCCGGTGGCGGCGAACTCGATGATCTTGTCGGCGATTTTGGGGCCGATGCCGTCGATCTGGAGGAGGGCGGCGCGGTCCGCGGCAAGGCTGGCCAGGTCGGTGGAGAGGGCGTCGATGACGCGGGCGGCCTTCTGGTTGGCCAGCACGCGGAACTTGTCGGCACCGGTGAGTTCAAGGAGTTGGGCGATCTGGCCCAGGCGGCTCGCCACGGCGGAGTTGATGCTCATGCGCGATGGTACTGGGCCTCAGGCCGACCGCCCGGCGCGCGAGACGACCTTGGGCTTGACCCCTCGCGCCCGCGGGGAACGCTTCACCGGGCGGCGTGCCTTCAGTGCTTTCAGGAAGGCCTCCAGCCGCTGCACGCGCTGGGACAACTGGCCAAGGGAGGAGGTCACGGAGGTGAGCAGTTGCGCGGCATCGGCGTGCCGCCGGGAGGCGACCGTGGCGGCGGCGGCGCGCATGGGTCCGCGACCGGTGAGAAGCCATTGGCCGCTGATGCTCAGCCGGGCGCACAAAGCCGCGAGGAACTCGGTGCTTGGCGGCTGGCCGTTGAGGTAGCGGCGCGCGGTCTCGTGGTTGGTGTCGGTCTTGTCGGCCACCTGGCGATAGGACAAGCCCCTGGTCGCGGCGTTGAGGCGGTCATGGAGTGTGGAACTCACCACAGAATCGCCCTTGTGTGCAAGGTGCTGGTGGGCTGCCTTGCCGCTCGTCAGGATCGGGTCAACCGGACCGCCGGATCATATCAACATCGGCCGGAACGCGTGTTGTTCTGGATCGGGGATTCCCCCCAGTGTTCCAACCGGAGGCCGCGCGGGTTTCGCGCGGGCCAGCCTAGCCGCCCTCGGAGAGCGCCATGCCCCTGCCGTGGGCTTTTTCCATGCGTGTTCGCAGCAGCGAGACCAGGGGGTTGGGCGGATCGGTGTGCGTCAGGGCCTTGGCCAGCGTCGCGGCATCGCGGCGGGCGAGGCTGAGCAGGTCCAGGTCCGCGGGCAGTTGTGCCACCCGGAAGGGTGGCAGACCGGCCTGTCTTGCTCCTGCCACATCGCCAAAGCCGCGGATTTCAAGGTCGGCCTCGGCGAGGCGGAACCCGTCGGTGGTTTTGGCGATGGCGGCCAGGCGGGCCTGGGCATCCGGCGTGGTGGGGGCGGCGATGAGCACGCAGGCGGCCGGACGGGGGCCGCGGCCCACGCGGCCGCGGAGTTGGTGGAGTTGGGCCAGGCCGAAGCGTTCGGCGTGCTCGATGATCATGATGGTGGCGTTGGGGACATCGACACCAACCTCGATGACGGTGGTGGCGATGAGGACGTGAATCTTGCCCTCGCGGAAGCGGCTCATGACCGCGGCCCGGGCCTCGAAGTTGAGCCGGCCGTGAAGAACGGCCAGGTGGCGGCCGGCCAGGACGCCCGCTTGCAGGCGGGCGTGCAACTCGCGCACGCTGGCGAGGGCGCCGGGCTCATCTCCGGGGTCGATGGCGGGGGCGACGATGTAGGCCTGATCGCCCGCATCGAGGCGCTTGGCGAGCCATGCGTACACCTCCGGGGCCATGGCGGGGTTCACCACGCGCGTGCGGACGGGCTTGCGGCCCGGGGGCAGGCCCTTGATGAGCGACACGTCCATGTCGCCAAAGAGCGTGAGGGCGAGCGTGCGGGGGATGGGCGTGGCGGTCATCACCAGCGTGTGCGGCGTGGCCGCCTGCGCGGAACGAAGGCGGGCCCGCTGCCGCACGCCGAAGCGGTGCTGCTCATCAATCACGGCGACGCCCAGGTGCTTGAAGATCACCTCACCCGTGAGCAGGGCGTGCGTGCCGATCACCAGGTCGATCGCTCCATCGGCCAGCCCTGCGAGCACCGCCCGCCGGTCGGCTTCGGGGATCGTGCCGGTGAGGAGGGCGATCTTCACGTCCGAACCTTGGAGCATGCCGGTGATCGAGGCGTGGTGCTGCTCGGCGAGCAGTTCTGTGGGCGCCATGAGCGCGGCCTGTTTGCCGGAGGCGGCGGCCATGAGCATGGCGTAGAGCGCGACGACGGTTTTGCCCGAGCCGACATCGCCCTGGATGAGGCGGTGGGCGGCGGTGGGGCGTTGCAGGTCGGCGGCGATGTGAGCGACCACTTCGTTCTGCGCGGGCGTGAGGGGGAAGGGGAAGCGGGCCCGGATGTGGCGGTCGATGGCGGGGGTCCAGCGGAGCGGGGGAGCGGTCTGGTCTGCCTGGGCACCCGCGCGGCGGACGGCGAGGGCCAGTTGCAGGAGGAGGAGTTCGTCGTAGGCCAGGCGACGACGGGCGGCCTTGGCCTCGCCGTCGTGGGCTGGGGCGTGCATCATGCGATAGGCCTCGGCCAGGCCGGGCATGGAGCGATCTTTGAGGAACGGCGGAGCGAGATGATCGGCGATGAGGGGAAGGGCCTGCGGCAGGACTTTGAGCACGGCCTTTTCGATGCGGCCGGAACTGATCTGGTCGTTGGCGGGGTAGACAGGCCGGACGCGTTCATCGGCGTTGGCGGGTTGGGCGGTCGCGTCGCCGCCCCCCCCTCCTCCGGGCGTGGGCAGAACCTCGACCTGCGGGTTGACCATCTGGAGTGCCCCGCCGCGGCGCTGCGCCTTGCCCTGCACGCGGATGTGCGCGCCGGGGTGGACCTTGTCGCGCAGGAAGAGCATGTTGAACCAGACGAGGTCGAGGCGGCCGGAATCGTCGACGAGCGCGGCTTCGAGGCGCTGCTTGCCGCGCAGGACGACGCGGGTGGCGGTGATCTCGCCGCGTGCGGAGGTGAGTGTGCCGGGTAGGATGTCGGCGAGGGGGGATTCGGCGTGGATGGTTTCGTGGCGGAAGGGGAGGTAGGCGACGAGTTGGCCGACGTTGCGGACGCCCAGGGAGGAGAGCGCCGCGGCCGTGGCGGGGGAGATGCCGCGGACGTCGGTGAGTTTGGTGCGCAGGTCGCAGATGGAGGGGGGCGAGGGCACGGGTGCGATGAAGATACCCGCGACGGGTGAGCATGAGCAAGGACGCGACTATTGCGGGGGAGGCTCCGCCCGCAGGATGGGCTCGATGATTGCGACGAGTGCGGGCACATGCGTGGTGGCCACGCGCCAGATTTTCTCGTTCCGGATTTCGGCGTAGTCGTGTGCCAGCACGTGGCGTTGCGTGATGATGCCCCGCCAAGCCACCTCGGGGTGGCGGGCCTGGCGCTCCTCCGACACGTTGCGGGCCGCTTCACCGATGATCTCGATGGCCCGTTCTGTGGCCAGCCGCAACATCTTGTTGCTCTCGTAGTCGGCGAATGTGCGGCCCGCGACCAATTCCGCCACGGTCCGGGCGGTGTCGAGCATGTCCCAAAGGTACGCGAGATCGGATTTGAGGTCGCGTTCACGCGGCATACAGGGTTCTCTTGTCGCGGAGGATTGATGCCCTGCGATAGGGGTTGCGCACAGCCCCTTCCTCCACGAGGTCCACGCGGCGGCCGAAGAGGGCTTCGAGTTCGAGTTTCATGGTCGCCAGGTCGAGGAGGGTCCAGGGGTCGTCGGGCTCGAAGGCCACGAGCACGTCCACGTCGCTGTCGGGGCCGAACGCGCCTGTCGCGACGGAGCCGAAGAGGGAGAACTCGCGGATGCGCCATCTGCCGCAGAAGGCCCGAAGAGCATCGGGATCAATCGGGAAAGACAGGCGCATGGACACATGATATCGGCCCGAGGGCACACAGGTCCGCCCGGGCATGGCGTCGGCACGCGGTCAGTGGATGGGCGTGCGCGGGAAGGCGGACCCGCCGCTGGGGTCGCCCTGCTTGCGTGCCTCGACCGCCTGCGGGTCGATCTCGCGGAGGTAGTCCCACGAGTAGATGCCGGTGGAGTGGCCGTCGGAGAAGGTGATGCGGAGGGCGTAGTTACCGACGAGTTCGGCGTTCGTGGCGGTGAGCGTGCCCGCGGAGGCGAAGCCGGGCGGCAGCACGGTGAGGGGGTTGGTGGCCATCTCGTCGCGGAGTTGGCGGGCATCCGCGGAGGGGGAGAACTTGCGGAGATAGGGCACCGAGTAATAACTGGTGGTGCCGTCTGCCCACTGGATGGTGAGGCCCTTGTCCTTTTTGAGGTCGAGTTTTTTGGGGGGGGGAATCAAGGGATCAAGGGATCAAGGGATCAAGGGAGGCCTGCTGGGCTCGCCGCTAACTGCTCACGGCTCGCGGCCACTGCGGATTGTTGCCGCGCCGTATGCTGGCGGCGTGAGCACGCACTTTGCCGACAGACTGGCCGGCGCGATCGAGCGGGCGGGCTCGCCCGTGTGCGTGGGGCTTGACCCTGTGTACGAGAAACTGCCGGAAGAACTGCGCAAGCCCGGCGGACAGGATGTCCGCCCCACCAAGGAAGCGGGCGCATCGAAGTCCGCGGCGGACTTCGATGGCACGGGGAACCCCACCGGAGAACCCGGCGGACAAGATGTCCGCCCCACCAAAGCGATCGGGCGGTTCTGCGAGGGCGTGATCGAGGCGGTGGCGGGCGTGGTGCCCGCGGTGAAACTCCAGAGCGCGTGCTTTGAGCGCTACGGCGGGCCGGGCGTGGATTTGCTGCGGGCGCTGGTGCAGCGTGTGCGCGCGGCGGGCATGATCGCGATTCTCGATGCCAAGCGCGGCGACATCGGGATTTCGGCCGAGCATTATGCCGCGGCGGCGTTTGGTGCGGGCGGCGCGATGGGCGCGGATGCGTTGACGGTGAACGGCTACCTCGGCCCGGACACGATCGAGCCGTTTCTGACCGATCCCTCACGCGGCGTGTTTGTGCTGGTGCGCACGAGTAACCCCGGGAGCGATGCGATCCAGAGCCAGCGCCTGGCCGACGGGCGCACCGTGGCCGAACTGGTGGCCGATGAGGTGGCGGCACTGGGCAACGGGCGCGTGGGTGCCTGCGGGCTGTCGGGCGTGGGGGCGGTGGTGGGCGCGACGAAACCTGAGGATGGGCCGATGCTGCGGGCGCGCATGCCCGACCAGGTTTTTCTCGTGCCGGGGTATGGCGCCCAGGGCGGCAGCGCGGCGGACATACGCGGGATGCTGCGGATGGCCGGGGGCTCCGGCCGGACACCGGGTGAGCGTGCCGCGCGAGCGGGCGTGCTGGTGGCGGCGAGCCGGACGATTCTCTATCCGGGTGGTGGCGGAGAAGGTGACTGGCGCGGGGCGATCGGCGCGGCGGCTCGGCGGATGGCGGGGGAGATCGGGGCGATTGTGGGGTGATGGCTGTGGTCAGTGCCTGAACCGCCGCACGCCCGTGGTCATGCAGCAGACGCCGCGGGCGTTGCAGAGGTCGAAGGTCTCGTGGTCGCGCTTGGAGCCGCCGGCGTGAACGATCATGGCGATGCCCGCATCGGCCAGCAGCGTGGGGCCATCGGCGAAGGGGAAGAACGCATCGGAGACCGCGATTGCGCCTGCTGCACGCGAGCCGGCCTTCGCAACGGCGAGGCGGCAGGCGCTGACGCGATCCACCTGACCGAGGCCCGCGCCGAAGAGGGCGATGGGCGACCCTCCCCCTGCCCCTCCCAGAGGGAGGGGAGCCTGCCCAAGGCCGCCGATGGCGACGGCGTTGGAGTTCATGGCGCGCACGATGATTTCGAGCGCCGCGGCGGCGTGGAGTTGGGAGGCTGCCGGCGCGGGTCCGGCCCGATGTTGCCAGGTTGCGGTGTCGGGGGCGAGGGCGTCGGTATCTTGCACGAGCAGCCCGCCGCGGATGGGCTTGAAGGTGCGTGCGGGGTCGGGCGCGGCATCGAGCGGGCCGAGTTGCAGGATGCGGAGGTTCTGCCAGCGTGCCCGCAGGGCATCGAGTGCCTCGGGGGCGAAGGCCTCGGCCAGCAGCACTTCAAGGAACACGTCCTTAGCGCACAGGCGGTTGGCCGCGGCAAGGTCGAGCGTGCCCGACACAGCGATGATGCCGCCGAAGGCGGCGAGGGGGTCGCCCGCGATGGCGGCAGCCACGGCGGCGAGGGGCGCAGCGTCGACGGCCGCGCCGCAGGGGTTGGCGTGCTTGATGCACGCCGCGGCGACGTGCGTGGGGGAGTGGTGGCGCAGGGCGATGACCAGTTCCAAGGCCGCGCTCGCGTCGTGGAGGTTGTTGTAACTGAGTTCCTTGCCGTGCAACTGGCGCGCGGTGATGACGCTGGGTCCGGCGGCTGCGGGGTCGGTGTAGACGGCCGCGGCCTGGTGCGGGTTCTCGCCGTAGCGGAGGGACTGGTGGAGGATGAAGTGGAGATTGAGTGTGGCGGGAAAGGCGATGTGCGCCCCTCCCACCGCCCTTTCCGAAGGCAGCGCAGCCGGACCTTGCCCACCCCCTGCCCCCTCCCTCTGGGAGGGGGTGTTCGCGGCGGCGTTCAAGTACTTCGCGATCGCGTCGTCGTAGTCGGCGGTGGTTCGCAGGGCCGCTGCGGCGAGTTGCCGGCGGAGTTCGCGGCTCACGCAGCCGTCGGTGATGTTCATCTCGGCGAGCACGGGTCCGTACTGGCGTGGGTGCGTAAGGACCGCGACGTGCTCGTGGTTCTTGGCCGCGGAGCGGACCATCGCGGGCCCGCCGATATCGATGTTCTCGATGGCCTGATCTCGCGTACACCCTTCACGGGCGATGGTTTCCTCGAAGGGGTAGAGGTTCACGCAGACCAGGTCGATGGGTTCGATGCCGTGGGCGCGCATGGCCGCGGCGTGGGCGGGGTTGTCGCGCACGGCCAAGATGCCGCCGTGGATGTTGGGGTGGAGGGTTTTGACGCGCCCGTCCATCATCTCGGGGAAGTTCGTGAGGGAATCGACGGTGCGCACCGGCAAGCCCGCATCGCGCAGCAGGCGCGCGGTTCCGCCGGTGGAGACGATCTCGACGCCCAGCGACACCAGGTCGCGGGCGAAGGCCTCAACGCCGGACTTATCGGAAACGGAGATCAGGGCGCGGCGGATGCGGACCAGGTCGGGCATGACCGCAGAATATCCACCGGCGGGGCTAGCGGGGGGAGAGTTTGTGGATCACGCCCGCGCGGGTGGTGGCGTAGAGGGCGGTCATGTCCTGGCGGTCCGGGGTGAGTTGGTCGATGCCGGGGAGCGCGGTGCGGCCGATCACGTCGCCGCGGGCGGCATCGAGGAGGACGGCTTCGCGGCCGTCCCAGGCGAGGAGGGTGCCGGCGCGAGTGGCGATGACATCGCCGGCGACGGTGGAGGCGGACCAGAGGATGACGCCGGTGCGGGCATCGAAGGCGGTGAGGCCCAGGGAGGGCACGACGGCAAACACGCGGCCGGATGCAAAGGCGGTGGCCCCGGCGATGCTGGAATCCGTGCGAGCCCGCCAGGTGGCCTGCGAATCACCGGCGCGGAAGGCGTACACGCTCTGGTCGCGGCTGGCGACAAAGGCGGTGTCGTCGGACCCGGCGAGGCCGCGGCCGGGCCCGTCGAACATGCTCATGCGGGAGGCGGCGCTGCCGCTGGCCGGGTCGATGATGAGCACATCGCCCATGCGTGTCGCGACGGCCACGGCGAAGGGGTTGAGCACGAGGGGCGGCACATCAACGGGCCCGCGCACGCCGTACGACCACGCGGTGAAGCCGCTGCCGAGCGAGTGCGCGAACACCACGTTGCCCGCTCCGCCGAGCACGAGCAGGTCGCCGACGTGGGCGGGGCGGGTGGTGGCGACGTGCGAGAAGCGCTGCCGGGTGAGGAGCGCGCCGGTGAGGGCGTCGAGGAAGAACGCGTCGGTCTCGGAGCAGGCGATGATGCGCTCGCCGTCGCGGAGGTTGCCCATGAATCGCGTGGTGGAGCCGCCCAGCGGGGTTGACCACCGCACCTCGCCGCTGACGGGAGAGAGGGCGGAGCAGATGCCGCGTGAGTCTTCGGCGACGAGGAGGTCGTCGAGCACGTCAAAGTTGGTGAGACGCCCGCCGGAGCCGACGGGGGCGAAGGCCGTCCACTCCAGGCGCAGGCCCAGTCGTGCCAGGCCGTCGCGGTCGGGTGCTTGGCTGGCCGATGTGGCCCCGCTGCCGGTCGTCCGGCCGCCGGGCGTTGAGCACGCCGCGGGGGCGAGGCAGGCGGCGGCGATGAGCAGGAGGGAGAGGGGGCGGGTGGTCATGGTGAGGTTTCCGTTGGCGGGCGAGATGGTAGTGCCAGCAAGGCGTGTGGGGCCGTGCATCGCGCTGGCGGCAGAGGGTGAGAGCCGTCTACGCTGGGGCGATGTTTACAGGGCTTGTGCAGGCCGTGGGTGTGGTGCGGCGGGCGGATGCCCGGGCGGGCGGCTGCCGCGCGGTGGTGGACGCGGCCGGGTGGGCCCATGTGCCGGGTGTGGGTGATTCGATCTGCGTGAGCGGCTGCTGTCTGACGGTGGCGGGCGTGGACGGGGGCGGGTGGGCCTTTGACGTGGTGCCGGAGACGCTCGCCAAGACGACGATCGGCGGTTGGGGCGTGGGGGCGCGTGTGAACCTGGAGCACAGCGCGACACCGACCACGCTGATGGGCGGGCACATTGTGCAGGGGCATGTGGACGGGGCGGGGGTGGTTGAGCGTGTGGAGCGTGAGGGCGAGGGAGGGTGGCGCGTGTGGCTGCGGCTGGGGAGCGAGTTGATGAAGTACATGACGCGCACGGGCTCGGTGTGCCTGGACGGTGTGTCGCTCACGCTGGCGAGCGTGGAGCGCGGCACAGGCGCAGGGCGGGGGGCAGACGGTCTGATCTGCGTGGCCCTGATCCCGACCACGCTGGAGCGCACCACGCTGGGCGCGTGGCGCGAGGGCGACAAGGTGAACGTCGAGGCGGATGTGATCGCCAAGACGGTGGTGGGGTACATGGAAGTGGCAGAGTGGCAGAGTGGCAGAGTGGCGGAGTGAACGGACGTGCGTGTGTTGGGAATCGATCCCGGCTTGCGGCTCACCGGCTACGGGTGCATTCGCACCGCGGCGGACGGGAGGGGCCTGGGTGGTCCGCCGGTCCCCGGCGGTCCCTCGGGGCGAGATGGTCGTGGCGGGCTTGGCCGGAAGGGCTTCACCACGCGCGCGTCAATCGTCGAGGCGGGCGTGTTCCGGCTCAACGCCAAGGCGAGCGTGAGCACGCGGCTGGCGGAACTGGATGACGACTTCCGGGCGCTCTTGGAGCGTGTGAAGCCCGAGGTGGTGGCGGTCGAGATGCTCTTTGCCCACTACAAGCACCCGACCACGGCGATCGTGATGGGGCACGCACGCGGCGTGCTGCTGCTGGCTATCGCCCGCGCCGGGCTGCCCTTGATCGAACTGCGGCCCACGATGGTGAAGAAGAGCCTGACGGGCCACGGGCACGCCAAGAAGGGGCAGATGCAGCGGGCGATTCAGGTGGAGTTTGGGTTGGCCGCGCCGCCCGAGCCGCCGGACGTGGCGGATGCCCTGGCGA
>CAZNEU010000086.1:0-5527 GCA_964571915.1 uncultured Phycisphaeraceae bacterium | reverse complement strand
CGTGAGGTCACGGACTGCGAGCGGAAGATGGGCATGAGTCTCAAGGAGATCAAGCGCACGCTGCGCGAGGTGCGGTCCTCTGAGATCCGGCAGAAGACCGTGGCCAGGAAGCTCGGCATCAGATCCGACGAGGTGGAGGAGATCGGCAAGGGCACGGAGACGGGCGCGGGCGGCGGGAAGAACTTTGCGCAACTGGCGGTGATCGTGCGGCCGACACCCCTCGCGGCGGTGCGTGATGTGAGCCGCGCGAACGAACTGATGCCGCAGAAGAGCACGTTCTTCTATCCGAAACTGGCGACGGGGTTGTTTGTGAACCCGCTGGAGTAGCGCGGTGGCGGGCTCACTTTGGCGCGGTGGCGGTGAGGAACGCCAGCAGGTCTTCGGCGGAGCGGTTGCCTTCGAGGCGCGACGGGCGTGAGCCGTCGGGCCGGATCAGGACGAGGGCGGGGATGGAGAAGACCGAGAGTTGCCGCGCGTCGTCGGGGTGCTTGTCGATATCGATGTACACGGGGATGGTGTTGGCCTTGATCCATTCGACCACCTTGGGGTGGGCGAGCGCGCTGCGCTTGAAGGCCTGGCAGGGGCCGCACCAGGCGGCGGTGGCGAAGGCGAGCACGGGCTTGCCGCTGGTTGTGCTCTGGGCGAGGGCGGCGGGGAGGCGATGGGCGACATCAAACCCGGCGGGCACGGGGGCGACACGCCCGCGGAAGAGTTGCAGGGCCGTGAGTGAGGAGGCCGCGAGCACGACGGCGGCGATGATCGGGAGTTTGAGCGTGGCGATGGACATGGGGTGCCGGTGATACGCGGCTACCACGCCGCGAGTTCGCCCGTGAGCGGCTCCACCAGGTCTTTGGCGGTGGCCACGCCCACGGGCCGGCCGGCATCAACGATCACGGCCAGGGGCGAGCCGGTTTCGCTGAGTTGCAGGAGCGCGGCACGCACGGAGAGGCCGGGGCTGAGAAACACGGGCGGCTGCATGAGATCGGCCAGCGGGCGGCCGGGCTGAAGGCAAAGGTCCAGGTGCTCGACGATGCCCACAACCTGGCCGCGGGCATCGGTCACGGGGAAGCGGCTGGCGCCCGCGGCGGCGGCGAGTTCGAGGGCCGTCTGCGGGAGGGTGTCAAGGGCGAGGCGGTGGACGCGCGACCAGGGGGTCATCTCATCGCGCACGGTGGTGTCGCGCAGGGCCATGGCGCGGTCGAGGAGCGTGACCTGCGACTCGGAGAGGGTCCCGTGGCGGACACCCTCTTTGAGGAGCGTGCCCATGCGTTCGCGGGTGGTGGGGATGGCGGAGTCGTCGCCGCCGCCGAGCAGGGCGGAGGCGAGCCGGGCCGCGATCTGCACGGCGGGAAGGATGAGCGTGGCGGTGAGGCCGAGGCGGAGCCAGCGGACGGGCCGCGCCAGGGCGTAGGTGAGCGTGTCGGCCTCGGCCCGGAAGAGTTCTTTGGGGAGGGTGTCGATGAGCACGAAGAGGGCGGGGCCGATGAGGACGGTGGAAAGGATGATGATGAGCCATTCGGTGTAGCCGCGGGCTTCGAGCAGGGCGGTGAGGCCCAGGGTGAGGAAGTAACTGAAGAGGTTGTAGCCGACGAGGAGGACGGCCAGGAGGCGTGCGGGGTGTTCGAGTTCATCGGCGAGGATGCGGGCGGGCTCGTCGGAGCCGGGGTCGAGCGCGGCGGCGCGGGCGCGAAGGCTGAGGCGGACGCGGTTGACGGAGTAGCAGCCCATCTCGCCGCCGGCGCAGAGGGCCGAGCCGATGAGGCCGGCCAGGCTGAGCGCGCAGTAGCCCAGCACCTCGGCGCCCGAGAGAACCAGATCGGGCTGGGCGGGCAGAGCGCTCAGACGGCCTCCTCGTGTGCCGGGCCGAAGCCCGCGCCGGCACCGTGGGCGGCGGAGACGATTGAGACCTCGACGAGGTCGACGACCCGCCCGCTGACTTCCTTGACGGTGAGGCGGACGTTCTGAACCTGCACGCTGTCTTCGGGCACGGGCACGCGGCCCAGGAGCGCGTAGACCACGCCGGCGACGGTGGAGACGCGGGGGTCGATGGGCAGGCCGAACATCTCGCCCCAGGCCCGGGCCGAGAGGCGCCCGGGCACGAGCCAGCGGCCGGTGCCAACCTGCTCCACGCCGGCGCGCTCGCCGACGGTCTCTTCGGCGCCGCCCAGTTCGGCGATGAGGCGTTTGACCACGTCGCGCAGCGAGACCAGGCCGAGGATCGCGCCGTGCTCGTCCACACAGAACGCGGCCTTGGCGCCCGAGGCCCGCATCTGTTCGAGCAGGCCGTCGAGCGTGGCGTTCTCGGGGACGAACCGGACGGCGCCGAGAAACTCGGCGATGAGCGGGGGCCGGGCGCGTCCCGAGAGGGCCCAGCGGCCCAGGTAGCCCTTCACGTCGAGCATGCCGAGCACCTCGCCGTCGAGCCCGGTGGCGGTGCCCAGGGCGCGGCAGAGCGGCACGCGCGTGGGGTGCGAGGCGGCGGCGAGTTCGGCCACGTCGGCGGGCGTGGCGGTTTCGGGCAGCCACTCGATCTCTACGCGGGGGACCATGATCTCGCGCACACGCACGGCACCCATGTGGATGACCTGGCGGAGCACCTCGCGCTCGCCCGAATCGATGTGGGCATCGCTCTCGCCGCCGCCGAGCAGCGCGGCGAGTTCTTCGGCGGTGAGGTCGGTCTGGCGGGCCGACTCGTGCGGCAGGATGAGGCGGGCGAGGGGGGCGATGATGCCGCGGTCGAGGAAGATGCGCAGGGGCCCCATGCCGCGGATGAGCAGGAGGGTGGGGCCGGCCAGGAAGCGTGTGAACTCGACGCGGCGTTTGGCGGCGAGCATTTTGGAGACGACCTCGGCGCCGACGGTCATGAGGACGAGGTTGACGACGCTGATGGCGATGCCGATCCAGGGGGCGGCGGCATCGAGGAGGAGGAGTGAGGTGAGCACGAAGTACAGCGTCGTGCAGATCATGTTGATGAACAGCAGGCTGACGAGAAACTCGCGCGGGTTGCGGAGGAGCAGGGCCGCGGCGCGGGCGGGGCCGGGCGCGAGTTTCTTGAGGCGGACGTGGTCCTGAAACGTGAGGCTGAACAGGGCGGTCTCGACCGAGGAGAAGAGGGCCGAAGCGGCCAGCAGCGCCGGCAGCGAGATCAGGATGGCGATGGTGAGCGCGTCCATGCGGGGGGCGGGGCCGGGGGGCGGGAGGGGGCGGCCGAAGGCGGGGGCGGATGCCGCGGGCGCAAGCGTATCGGTTCAGGCGGGCCTGCCGCCCGCGCCGGGTGAGCCTGGAGGCGCCCCCCCCGGCGATTCGACCTGCTCGATGAGGCGTTCGATGTAGCGCCAGGCGTTGAGTTCGCGGCGGATGGCGGCGAGTGTGGAGGTCGCCGGGTCCGACCCCGCGGGCCCAGAGGCTGAGGGCGTGGCAAGAACATCGCGGAAGAGTTCGCCCACGCGGCGGATGTGCCGGGCGCGGCGGGCCTCGGCCCCGTCGAGGTGCGTTTGCACGGCGGCGCGATCGCCCGCAGTGAGGTGGGCATCGATGGATTCGCGCAGGGACATCATCTCCGTGAGGAAGCCGTTGGGCAGTGAGCGGTCGTGGTCTTTGGCCGGTCCCCCGAGGCGCCCGAGAAGTGCTTCAGCCCGCTGTTCGGGGTCGGCCAGCACCGCGCGGGCGTGGTTGAGCGCGGCGGCTGCGGCGTCGGGGTCGATGGCCTCGTGGCGGTGGTGCGCGGCGGTGGGGTTGGATGCGGCGCGGTCGGGGTGGACAGCGCCCGCGCGGGCGAGATAGGCGTGCTGGATCGCCGCGCCGTCGAGATCAAAGGTGGGGGGGAGGCCGAGTTGGTCGAAGGGGTCGATGGTGGGGCTCCGGGTGTGGATGGGTGAGGCGTGGCTGAGAGGTGGGCACGCCTGGGCGGCCACCCGAGTTTAGTAGACGCGGGCCGATCTTGGGGCGTGTTGTCCACGGGCGAGCGGCGTGCCACTAGACTCGTGCGTGTTCGCGGGTGCCTGTTGCAGCCGCGCCTTTGGCGTGGCCCGCGTGTGGGAGTTCTGCCTTGCCCAAGCACATCGGCATCGTGGCGGTGAGTCCGGAAGGAACGGCGCTGTGCTATCGCGAGATTCACCGGCGTGCCTGCACGCTGCTGGGCGACACGGGGCACCCGGCCGTGACGCTGCACAACCAGCCCTTTGAGTTGTACCTGGGCGCGGTGCTGCGAGATGACTGGCACACGGTGGGCGAGTTGCTGCGGCAGAGCGCCAGCGTGCTGGCCAGGGCCGGGGCCGAGTTCTGCATCACGCCCGACAACGTGATCCAGCACGGTGTGCCGCTGGCCGAAACGGGCTCGCCCATTCCGTGGCTCACGATGACGGATTTGGTGGCCGCGCGGGTGGCGGCCGACGGGCGCAAGGTGGTGGGCGTGCTGGGCACGAAGATGGTGATGTTCGGCTCCACGTATCAGACGCACCTGGGCCTGAAGGGCGTGAAGGTGATCGCGCCCGAGGCGAGCGATGCGGAGGCCATCGACACGATCATCTTCCGCGAGTTGGTGCACGGCGAGATCGTGGAAGAATCTCGGGCGCGCCTCGTGGAGGCCGTCAAACGCCTGGCAGACCGCGGGGCGGAGGCGGTGGTGATCGCCTGCTCCGAAGCGCCGCTGCTGATCGGCGAGCACAACTGCCCGCTGCCCTGCTACGACGCGGTGGCGCTGCTGGCGGATGGTGCGCTCAGGCACGCGGCGGGGGTTGGGGGGGCGGCGGTGGCGGGGAGGTGAGGGTGGGGTGAATCGCGAGCGGCCGACATCGGCAACGGCCACACAGCCAGCACCGACGCACGTGCCGCGATCAGGGGTATTATTCCGACATGAGTACCAATCCGGGCACTGGGATATCGGCGGGTCTTGCACTTCTGGTATGCCTGTTGGCAGCGCCATCGTGCTTGGGCCAAGAGTTCCCCGGCGAGCGTCCGACGAAGCGTAGCGAGGTGATCGTGGGCCGTCCGCTTGACGTGCTCGTGAAGTTGCCGCTCGGCGATGTAATAGAGATTATCGACGGCGCGGTTTTGCGTGTTCGCGTCGGGAAACCCATCATCACGGTTCGGCTTGTTGGGGTCGAAGCGAACAAGGATGGTGCGCCGCACAACCCCGACGCGCCCACCAGTGAGGCTGCGACGTTTCTGGCTGGGTTATTGGTTGGTGAACGAGTCTGGATTGAAGAAGCTGGCAGCACGGTCGAGGCGGGGAAGCCCGTCGCAACGCGGGATGAATTCGGCCGCACGCTCGCCTATGTGTACAGATACCCGGAAGGTACCCTCGTGAACGCCGAGCTGATCCGGCAAGGGTACGCAAGGTTTCACAGTGACCGTGCTTTCAAATCTGCCGACGGGCTCCTTCGTTTAGAAGCGTTCGCGCGAACAGCGAAGCGAGGAATATGGTGCGACCGTGCGAAGGCAGGTGAGCCGGCCGTTCGGCCTTCGGGAAAACCCACAGATGGCACGAAGCAGGATGACGGACGGCCGCCGCCGGCACGACCCGGTT
>CAZNEU010000085.1:0-1535 GCA_964571915.1 uncultured Phycisphaeraceae bacterium | reverse complement strand
CGATCGTCCCCTCGTGATGCACCGTCGCGTACGCCGCCACGCTGGTAGTGCCGTGCGCAAGCAGTTGCTTCGCCACACGCGCCCCCATGCTCCCGGCGTGCGCCGCGTCCGCCCAGCGCACTTCAGCCGGAAAGATCACCTTGTCCAGCCATTCCAGCAGCGTCAGCCCGCCCGCGCCGATCGAATCAAACTGCGGCAGGTGCAGGTGGGCATCAATGAAGCCGGGCGAGATCACGCACGCTTCACCGCCAAGGTCGGGGCGCGGGTGCGGTTGGCCGGTGCGCACCTCGGCGATCTTCCCGCCCTCGAGACGAATCCATCCGGGCGACAGGCGCACGCTCTCGCGCCCGTTCGCGTCGGCTGTCGGCACCACAAGTTGGCCGGAGAGGATCATGCAGCGTCATCGTTCGCACGCCGCGCCAGCCGCGCGGCCCGGACGACACCCTCACCCGGGCCGACGGCCGTAGAAGAAGCAGGGCCAGGGCCGTTCCACATCGGTCAGCCCGGCTTCCTTCAGCCAGCCCATGCACTCCTCGGGCCGATGGCGGAATGAATACTTCGGCAGGTAGGCATCAACCAGACCCAGGTACGCGGCCTGAAAGGTGCGCCCGCCCGGCAGTTTGCGCTGCCGGCCCGCCAGGTAAAACGCCAACGGCAGGCTCATCAACTTGCACGACAGCAGCATCAGCGGGCGCGGCAACTTCGCCGGCAGCGTGAACGTGTGCCGGAGCGTGATGTAGCCCACCCCGCCCGAACCCAGTTCGTAGATATAGAGCAGCATCTTGCCCCCCGGCTTCACACACCGCGCCGCGGCCAGCACCGCCGCGCGTGTGTCGGGCGTGTGGTGCGCAATGCCGATCGAAAGCACGATGTCGAACGAGTGGTCCGCGATCGGAAACCGCAGAATGTCCGTGCGCACGAACGCCGTGTCGCGCGGCTTGCCGCCGCGCGCGTTCTCCGCCGTGGCCCGATACACCACCTCCGACAGGTCGCAGCCCATGGCCGTGGCGCCGTGGTCGGCCAGCACGCGGCAATACTGTCCGTGCCCGCAGCCCACATCCAGCGCCCGCAGGCCCTGCACGTTGCCGCCCAGTTTCAGCCACTTGTCCAGGCCGTTCAACAGGTCCGCGGGCGTGTTGTTGTACACGATCTGCTCGTCCAGCCTGCCGCGCAGGACTTTTTCCCATTGGTAACCGAAGCCGGCCTGGGCGCCGCGGTCGTCGGTCTCGACGGCGACGAAGTCGAGGACGCCGTCGCGGGCGGCGGCGACGGTGCCCGCGCCGCACGAGTTGGCACATTCGAGACCGCGATCATCGGCGGTGGGGCGCACGGCACCGTGGCACTTGGGGCAGGTGAGGACGGGGCCGAAGCGGGCGTGGATGTCGGCCATGAGCGCGGTGGCTGAGTTGCTCAGGGCGGACGGGCGCGGGTGCTCGTGCACGGCGGTGCTCATGGTGGTGTGCTCCTGGGTCCCGGCCTCAGGCCGTGGAGCGCAGGGCCGGGGGTTTGGAGATGAGGAAGGGGCCGAGTTGCAG
>CAZNEU010000084.1:0-1979 GCA_964571915.1 uncultured Phycisphaeraceae bacterium | reverse complement strand
CCGCTCCGGCGCGCGGCGGCCCCCCGGGAGACCACCAAGGCCACTGCCATGCACCAACTCTCACAACGGGTGGACCGATGAGAGCGACCCCGCCACGATCATGCGTGCCCGGACGCATGATCGTGCGAGGCTGAGCGCGGCGGGAGCACCACCAGCCTGAGCCGCCGGCCCGCGATAGAATGACGCGGGTTCACCCGGCCCGGCGCAAAACCGCCCAACAGCCGGCGCGAACGCGGCGAGCACGCTCATGGCGACACGCAAGAACATCACGCGACCCCTCACGCTGCCGGAGCGGCAGGCGGCCGACATCCGGGTGCGGGCGGTCGAGGCGGGGGAGTTCCGGTTGGTGGACGGGGCCGGGCGGATGCGGGCCCTGCTGGAGATGACCCGCGCCGGGCCGCGCCTGGCGATGATGCACGAGGACGGCACGGTCGCGATTGAAGTGATGCTGGCGCGCGACGGACCCGGCGTGCGCTTGACGGATCGGGCGGGCAAGACCCGGCTCTTCGCGGGGGCCATGCGCGGGACGCCGCGCATCGGGATCGCCGACGCGGAAGGCTCGCAGCGGCTGTTCGTGGGGCTCAGCCACGGGGGAGAGCCGTCCGTGACGCTCTACGATACTTCGCAGCGGCAGGTGTGGACAACGCAGGGGGCGCGGGGGGGGAAGGGGCGACGAACGCCCGCCCGGCCGGGAGCGCACGAAAGGGCCGCGCGGCGGTGAAATGAACCGCGTCCGGCGATGCGCCGGGTGCCGGGTGCCACGATCATGCGTGCCCGGAGGCATGATGGTGCGAGGCTGAGCGCGGCGGGGCGAAGACGACACGATCATCCGCCGTGGCGGATGATCGTGGCACGGAGCGGATCCGTGCTCCATCCGGCGAACAACCAACCGCTCGCGGCCCACGGCCCGCTTACGGCACCGGCGACGTCACCGTGTACGTGATGCGTGCGCCGTAGAAGAAGAAGTTCGCGTTGGCGCTCGTGGTCGTTTGGAGGTGCATCCGGTACCGATAGTTTGCGTTGTCGATCGTGGCCGCGGTCACGGTCGTGTCGGCGTACGAGGGCGCGGCCACAAAGAAGTCGCCCGTGACGCCGCTGGAGGTCGCCGTCGCCATGGTCGTGGGCGTGCCGAAGCCGGAGAATGATCCGGGGCTGATCCGGATCAACTGGCAGTCCGCGTTGTTATTCGTCGATTCGTCGGCAACCCAGAACTTCAGTTCAGTCACGACGGCGCCGTGCGGGAGCATCACGTTCGCGCTGGTCTCCGCAAAGGTATTAGTGGCGGTAGCGGGGGTCCTCAGGTAACTGATGCCGCCCGACGACATGTTCAGCTGCCACTCAGTGGTGAGGTTTTCCTTCTCGAAAGACTCGGGCCCGAGCCAGAGGTACCGCGTCTGCAAGGGGATGGTGATGGCCCCGTCGATCTGGAGGTCGCCGGTGACACGCGCATCGCCCGAGACGTACAACTTGTGCGTGGGCGTGCCCGCGCCCACGGCGAGGTTGCCCCCCGAGGCCTGCAGCGTGAGATGGTCGGTCGCGGCGTTGTCGAACGCCTGCACCTCGTTGCCGTCCATGCGGATGTTCTCGGCAGTCGTGAGGCCCACGATCAACGACCCGCCACCGCTGCCGGTGATGTCGGTGTTCTCGTTGACGTGCAGCGCGGCCGCGGGCGTGGGGGTGCGGATGCCGACATCGGCGGAGAAGGAGTTGTTGACGGAGAAGACGTTGACGGCGTTGAGGCGCGGGATGTTCGTGGACAGGCGCAGGTCGCTCACCGTGCCGGAAGCGAGGTTCGTGGCGTTGAGGTTGGTGAGGGATGCGCCCGAGCCCGCGTACGTGTTGCCGACGTTCGAGAGGGCGAGTGCGCCGGTGTAGGCCCCGCTCAGCCGCGCGGAGGGGAGTGTGCCGCTGGCAAGGTTGCCGGCGTTGAGCGCCGTGAGGCCCGCGCCGCTGCCGGTGAAGGCGTTGCCGGCGTTGCT
>CAZNEU010000083.1:0-10663 GCA_964571915.1 uncultured Phycisphaeraceae bacterium | reverse complement strand
AAGTACTACTGGGCCGCCAACGGCTGCTATCTGAACGCCACTTCGCTGGGCAAGGCCTTTGCCAACCAGTCGGGCGATGTCAACTACGACCGGCCCTCCAGCCTCATCGGCGGCGGTTCCAGCACGTTCGATGCCGACCAGGTCCAGTCTTCGCTCATGGCTCTCCTGGGCCACCCGGCCTTCCCCTCCGCCGCGCTGCAGGGCGTGCTCGGAGGCGGCTTCAACGGTTCGCAACTCCCCCTCCCCGGCGCTGCCCGGGGCCAGGTGGTCTATCACTCCGCCGGTGCCAACGGCATCTACCTGGGCACCTTTGAGCGCGGCGGCAAGTTCGCCCTGGATGCCGACGCGGCACGCCCACCCGTCAAGGCCGCTCGATACACCGGTGGCGTTGACCCGATGCTCGACTTTGACGACATCGTCGTGCCCGCGGGCAACTGAGGTTTCAATTTCCGCAATCTTTGCGTACACTCCCTTTCCCGCCGCAAACGCGGGCTTTACGAGGGAGCCGCCATGTTTCAATCTATCTCCATGACCGATGCCGGCACGCAGGGCGTGCTGGTCTTCGCGGCCTTCGCCGACCAGCCCCTGCACGAGAGCGCCGCCAAGCACGATGTGGGCGGCCTGATCGCCGCCGCCGTCGCACGCGCCGAGTTCGGCGGCAAGAGCGGGGCCATCGCCGAGGCCTTCCTTCCCACCCCCGAGGGCGAGGGTGGAAAGAAAGCCAAGAAAACCAAGAAGCACCCCGCCCAGGCCACGCGTGTGCTGGTCGTGGGCCTGGGCAAGAAAGACAAGTTCAAGCCCGGTGAACTCCGCAGCGCGGCTGCCGCGCTCGCCAAACGCCTGCACGCGGCCAAAGAGCCCGGCGCCTCGCTGCACCTTGCCGGTGTGCTTGAGGGCGTGAAGGCCGACCTTGACGCCTGCGGGCAGGCCCTGGGCGAGGGCTTCGGCCTCATCGGGTGGGATGCCAACCAGTTCAAGGGCAAGGGCACCGAGAAGGACAAACTCGAGCGCCGCCCGCTCGCCCTGAGCGTCAAGAACAAGCAGATGGGCGCGGCCTTCGCGCGCGGCCTGGGCATCGCCGACGCGGCCAACCTCACACGCACGCTCAGCGAAACCCCCCCCAACATCGCCACCACGTCCTTCATGGCCGACCAGGCTCGTGCGTTGGCCAAGGAGTGCGGGCTGGGCTTTCAGGTTTTCGCAGGCAAGGAGTTGGAACGTGAGCGCCTTGTGGGCCACGTGAACGTCGGCAAGGCCAGCGAGAACAAGCCCTGCATGATCCGCCTCGAATACACGCCCAAAAAGGCCAAGGATAAGGCCCGGCCCGTGGTGCTGATCGGCAAGACCGTGACCTACGACACCGGCGGCCTCTCCCTCAAGATCAACAACGGCATGGTCGGCATGAAGCGCGACAAGGACGGCGGGTGCGCTGTGCTGGGCGCCATGAAGGCCATCGCCACCGTCATCAAGCCCAAGGTGCCCGTCGTCGCCATCCTCTGCTGCGCCGAAAACTCCATCTCCGACGAGGCCTATCGCCCCGACGATGTGCTCACCTATCGCAACGGCGTCACCGTTGAGATCACCAACACCGACGCGGAGGGGCGCCTGGTGCTGGCCGACGGCCTCTGCTGGGCCTGCGAGAAGGAGCGGCCCCGCTGCATCATCGACCTGGCCACGCTCACCGGCGGCGTGGTTGTGGCCCTGGGCGATGTCTTCTGCGGCATGTTCTGCGAGGATGACGACCTGCGTGCCAAGGTTGAGGCCGCCGCCAAGGCCACCGGCGAACACGTCTGGCGGCTGCCGCTGAACGCGGAATACCGCGAGCAGATGAAGAGCCCCGTCGCCGACATCCTCAACTCCAACCCCAACCGCAAGGCCCACCCCGTGCAGGGCGCGGCGTTCCTGTCGTACTTCGTTGATGACAAGGTGCCCTGGTGCCACCTCGATATCGCCGGCGTCCACGCCGTGGAGAAGGACACGGGCCCGTTCGTCAAGGGCCCCACGGCCTGGGGCGTGCGCCTGCTGGCGGAGTTGATCGGGGCGATGTGAATGCGGCGCGACGCCGTGCCCTCCGCCGCGGCCTGTGCCTCTATTTGACCCTTTGCCATTTGGTCATTTGGCCTTTTTCCGAATGACCCCAGCGGGATTCGAACCCGCGTCACCACCGTGAAAGGGTGGTGTCCTGGACCAGGCTAGACGATGGGGCCGCCTGCCGGGGGACGAAGTCTCCCGGCGGGGCGATGGTATGCGGGAGGGAAGAAAAGAGAAGGCACTGGGCAATGGGGGGAGGCAAAGGCAAGAACGAAGAGCGAAGAACGAAGAGCGAAAATGAAGGCCTTGGCGCTGGCCTTTGGTCTTCGTTCTTCGATCTTCGATTTTCGGTCTTTCCCCGGCCTCTGGTCTCGAACCCTCGTGCCCAGTGCCCAGTGCCCTCCCGCTTCACCTCCCCGCGAACACGGCCGCCACGATCCGTTCCGGCGTGTCCAGGCCCTTGCCCCCGTCGCTCGCCCGCTCAAACGTGCGCGCGATCTTCCGCTCCGCATCCGCCCGCGTCTCGCCCAGGTTCACCAGCGCATCCACCGCATCGCGCACCGCCGGCGGCAGCGATGACGACTCGATCCCCCCGCGCGGCAGCAGACCGCCGCCACCGTTCAGCCCGCCCGCCTTGCCCGCGTGCTCCACCGCCGCGAACGCATCCACCTTGCCGTGCAGTTCCACCACCACCTTCTCCGCCATGCGCTTGCCGATCTCGGGGAGTTTCTCCAGCGCCTTCGCGTCCCGCCGCATGATCGCGCCCGCGATCACCGACGGCTTCTCGGCCAGGGCCCGCAGGGCCTTGCGGTTGCCGATGCCGTTCACGGTCGTAAAGAGTTCAAAGAAGGCGCGGTCTTCAGGCGACGCGAACCCCAGCAGCCGCGGTATGAACGACGAACCCTGCCCTTGCCCTTCCAGATACGTGAGCGTGTGAAACACCACCCGCTGCCCGCACAGCACCGAGAGTTCACGTGCGAAGTACCCCGGCACCAGCACCTCAATCGCCAGGTCAGTCCCGCCCCCCCCCGCACCTCCCGGCCCCGCCGAGCCAACACCCAGCAGCGGCCGCACGGTGGCCGCGTGGCCCTCGATCGTCTCCAGCATCCCTGCCAGCCGCGTAATCATCTGCCACCAGCATAGCGACACGCTCACGCGGCTCACGCCAAGAGCCGATAACCCCAAACGAGCAAGGGCTCAGGGCCGAGGCCCGAGCCTTATCCACGGTGCTGGCCTTTCACCGCCATCGTTCCACCAGTGCCCAGTGCCTTCTGCTTCACATGTCCGCACTCACCTCCCACCCTGTCGCCCTCACGCCCGCCCCCGCCCCCGGCCCGCGTCTGGCGCTGCGGCCCGAGATCGACCCGGCCGTCCTCATCGGTCGCACCCACCACGGGCTGGACCGCCGCGCCGTCGCCGCCATCCTCACCGGCAAGCGCGTCCTCATCACCGGGGCCGGGGGCAGCATCGGGTCCGAACTCGCCCGGGTCGTCGCCGGGTTCAACCCCGAGCGCCTCATCCTCATGGAGCGGGCCGAGAACGCCCTCTTCTCCATCGACAATCAACTCGCCCGCCGCTTCCCCGGCATCGCCCGCAGCGCGGTCCTCCACGACGTGGTCGATGCCGAGCACACGCTGGAGATCGTCCGCACCCACCAGCCCCACGTCATCTTCCACGCCGCGGCACACAAGCACGTGCCGCTCATGGAAGACCACCCCAGCCACGCCGTGAACAACAACCTCTTCGGCACCAAGGCCATCGCCGATGCCGCGCTGGCCTGCGGCGCCGAGCGCTTCGTGCTCATCTCCACCGACAAGGCCGTGAACCCCACCAGCGTGATGGGCGCCACCAAGCGTCTCGCGGAGATGTACGTCTCTTCGCTGGCGGCCGGGCCGACGTGCTTCTCCATGGTCCGCTTCGGCAACGTCCTGGCCAGCGCGTGCAGCGTCATCCCCATCTGGGCCGCGCAGCTTGCCGACGGCGCCCCCATCACCATCACCGACCCGCGCATGACGCGCTACTTCATGACCATCCCCGAGGCCGCAACCCTCGTGGCCCAGGCCGCCGCGCTCGCTGGCGACCCCGACAGCGCGCCGCTCTATGTGCTCGACATGGGCGAGCCGGTCCGCATCCTTGACCTTGCCTTGCGGTTCGTGCGCCTCAGCGGCTGCCAGCCGCGCGTGCGGGCCGACACGCTTCCGCCCGGCAGCGAACTCCCCGCCGCGGGCGACTCAACCATCGACCCCGGCGCCCCCATCGTGGACATCGTGTTCTCGGGCATCCGCCCCGGCGAAAAACTCTTCGAGCAACTCGCCTACGCGGCTGAAAACCTCGCCCCCACCAGCCACCCCGGCATCGCCTGCTGGAAAAGGGACAACCCCGGCAACACGCCCGCGGGTACCAACGCCATCGCCCGCATGATCGACGACATGGCCACCGTCCGCCGGTGGGCGGGCTCCGGCCAGCAGGGCCGCGTGCTCGAGCTGTTGCACAAGCACGTGCCCGAGATGCACGGGGCCGCCTGACCGGCGGGTCTACCCCCCTCTTCCACAAGCATCATTCCTGTTTCGCTCCAGATAAAACCCGAACACGCTTGCGATATGCGCGGCGTGGTGTATAGTGCTTTGTCGTGTCGGTTTCCGTGCTCTGCGCGGACGCGTCCGTTGTTGGGTTGGAAGTAGCGCACGCACAACGTGTTGCTCGCCGCGACGATGCCTGGAAAGCGTCGTTGTGGCGTGCGCGTACGGAGTTCGAGCATCGCTACGCTCGGCTCATGCCGCAAACCGCCCTCACCATCCGTCTCAAGCGCCTTGACCCGCGCGCCATCATCCCAGAATACAAGAGCGACCTTGCCGCGGGCATGGATCTGGCCGCCTGTCTCCCCGAAGGCGAGAAGGTCACCATCGCCCCGCGCCAGATCGTCGTGATCCGTCTGGGCTTTGCCGTCGCCATCCCGCCCGGCTACGAGGCCCAGGTTCGTCCCCGCTCCGGCCTCGCCAGCAGGTTCGGCGTCACGCTCCCCAACTCCCCCGGCACCGTCGATGCCGACTACCGCGGCGAGATGATGGTGCCCCTCATCAACCACGGCCCCGAGCCCTATTGCCTCGAGCACGGCACGCGCGTCGCCCAGATGGTGATTGCCCCCGTCAGCCGCGCGCTCGTCACGGTCGTGAGCGAACTCGACGACACGGCCCGCGGCAGCGGCGGGTTTGGTTCTACGGGCGGCCATTAGGCCCGGCCCGCCAGCGCCGCGGCACCAGTACCATCCCCGCATGACGGCCCTGTCCGCCGCGCGGCTCAACCTGCTGGCTTCGTTGCGCCTCGCCGCGCTGGATATCAAACTCGCCCACTCGGTCTTCGCCCTCCCCTTCGCTGTCCTGGGCGCATTCCTGGCGCGTCGAGCGCCCTCGGAAGGCGGCCCGGCTTCGCGTGTCTTCGCCCTGCAACTCGCCCTCGTGGTGCTGTGCATGGTGCTGGCACGCACCTGGGCCATGCTCATCAACCGCCTGGCCGATGCCCGCCTGGATGCCCTCAACCCGCGCACCCGGCAACGGGCCGTCGCTTCCGGCCTCCTGCCCGCGCGCTCCGCACTCCTCATGGCCGCGGCCTGTGCGCTCGGCTTCGTTGCCGCGGCGGGCCTCTTCTGGCCCTTGTCCGGCAACTGGTGGCCGCTGACCCTTTCGCTGCCCGTGCTGGCATGGCTGGCGTTCTATTCCTTCGCCAAACGCTTCACCTGGCTCTGCCACGTGCTCCTCGGCACCGCCCTGGCCATCTCGCCCCTCGCCGCCGCCCTGGCCGTGAACCCCGCGGCCATCACCACCGTGCCCGCGCTGTGGTGGATGGGGGCCATGGTGGTGTGCTGGGTCGCAGGGTTTGATGTGATCTACGCCCTGCAAGATGTGGACGTGGACCGCCGCCTCGGCCTCTTCAGCGTGCCCGCGCGCCTGGGCATCGACCGCGCCCTCTGGCTCAGCCGCGCCCTCCACGCCGGCGCGGCAGCCTGCCTGCTCATGGCGTGGTTCAGCGATCCGCGCTTCGGGCCGGTCTTCCTTGCCGCCGTGGTGATCGCCGCGGGCTTGCTCGTGGCCGAGCACATCGTGCTCGCGCGTCGCGGCGAGCGCGGGCTGCAGATGGCGTTCTTCACGCTCAACGGAATCGTGAGTTGCGCGGTGGGCGGCCTGGGCGTGATCGACCTGCTGATCGTCGGCTGAGCATCACTTCCGCGACACAAAGAACCCTGCCGCGGCGCCGATCACCGGCAGCCCCGCCAGAATCCCCACGTACATCCACAGGTTCCCCGCCAGCATCGGCACCAGGCCCGTGCTCGCCGCGCCGTTCATCGCCATCATCGTCACGGCGATCATCAGCGTCAGCACCAGCACCATGCCAAACGCCAGGCCGCCGGAGATGCCCGACCACGTCGCGTCATACGGCTCCGCGGCCACCAGGGCCACGCCGCCCCCACTCATGCCGCCCACGTCGCTCGCCACGCCCGCGGGCTCGAACAGCCCCCCGTCGCCGCCGCCCGCGGCGGGCGCGCCCGCCGCGCTCCCGGAGCCGTCCTTGTTGGCGTACACATCATCCAGCAGGTTGCCGCCCAGGCTGGTGTCGTCGGCCTCCTTGGTCAGGTCCAGCAGGCCCGAGCCCGACCCGCCCGCGTCGCCCAACTGCGAGGGCGACATCTGCGTCTGGGCCATCGGGTCCACGTCCTCCACCTCATCGGCATCGAAAATGGAGATGCCCGAGCGCTCCTTGGCACCCTCCACGGGCGAGCCCGAGTCCGAGTCCGCCGCGGCCTTGGGCTGGTCGGACACGAGCGGAATCTCGCCCGAATCCGCCAGACGGATGGTGTCATCATCGCCGCCCGCGAGCAGGTCCACCTGTTCGCGCTTGAACACCAGTTTGTCCTTGTCGCGGAACTCCTGCAGTTGCCCGCTGGTCGCCATCGCCTTCACCTTCTCGGCCGACATCTTCAGTTTGCTGGCGGCCTCGTCGATCGTGTAGAACATCTTGGCCATGGGGTTGGTCTCCGGCAGGCCCGGGTCGATCCGGGCGGGTGTCTATTCGTTGCGCACGGCCGCGTGGTTCTGGCATCTCCAGCCACTTCGGCCCGCGCCGGGGCGGGTGCAAGGATACCCAACCGGAACACCGCCCGGCACCATGCCAACGCCCGTCCAGAATCCGTCCGCACACGCCATCGCGCCCAGCCACGGGGCCGACGTGCGCGCGGGCCTGCGCGTGGCCGCGGCTGGCCTGGCCGTGAACGTCTTCTTCGCCAGCGCCAAACTGGCCGCGGGCATATTGGGCCACTCCAACGCGCTCATCGCCGATGCCGTTGAGAGCCTCGCCGATGTCCTCGGTTCGCTCATCGTGGTGGGGGGCCTGCGCTTCGCTGCCAAGCCCCCGGATGACAACCACCCCTACGGCCACGGCAAGGGTGAGGCAGTCGCGGGCCTCGTCGTCGCCGCCATGCTTGTGGCCGCGGGTGTGGGTGTCGGCGTGCAGGCCGTTCACGCGCTCCGCCTGCCGGCAGTGGCCCCCGCGGCGTGGACGCTGGTGGTGCTGGTGGTGGTGATCGCGCTCAAAGAGGCGATGTTCCGTGTGGCCCGCGCCCGGGCCGTGAAGAACGCCTCGAGCGCGCTCCTGGCCGACGCCTGGCACCATCGCACCGATGCCTTCACCTCCGTCGCCGCGCTCGCCGGCATCGCGCTCGCCGTGTACGCCGGCCCGCGCTTCCACCACGCTGATGCCTACGCGGCCCTGCTCGCGGCGGGCGTGATCGTCCTCAACGGCCTGCTGCTGATGCGCGCCCCCGTGGGCGAACTGACCGATGCCGCCCCCGACGACCTCATCGAGGAGGTCCGGCGCGTGGCCGCCGCCGTGGAGGGCGTGCGCCTGGTGGAGAAGGTGCTGGCCCGCAAGAGCGGCGCACGCTACCTCGTGGACATGCACCTGCACGTGGACGGCTCGCTGAGCGTGCGCGAGGCCCACGCCCTGGGGGGCAGGGCCAAGGCGGTCGTGCGCCGGGCCCTGCCAAGCGTGGCCGATGTGCTCATCCACGTGGAGCCGGTCGCCACCGATGCGGCCCGACTCAGCACCCCTGGTAATACGCCGTGATGAAATCACCCAGGTTGTCCGGGAACGGCTCGTTGCACTGGCCGCTGCCATCGCCCGTCGGGACTCTCATAGGCCTGGATCAGGATTTGGGGGGCAGGTCAGTAGGCCGCGTTGAAGAAATCCACCCACTGGTTGGTCGTAACTTCAAAGCGGCCGATCTTGTATTCGTAGCCCACACTGCCGCGGCCGATAGCGCGGTCGCCAATGGTGCCGTTGCCGGGCCAAGCGGCGTTGCCGGGCGAGCCGATGGTTACGAACTCGATGCCCTTGTCAAAGGTGATCTGGGCACCCGACGCAACCGCCGTGGGTGAGAGGGGGATGGGCTTGATGGCGGCGCGGGAGGGGGAGGTGAGGGTTAGCAGGAGAAGGAGAAAGCCGCACGGCCCCGCCGCGGCGGGGCCGTGGCACGGGAACCGGCGGGGACCGCCGGACCACCCAAGAAAGGCCCCTCCCCCGGCCGCGAAGCCGCGGCCACCCCCTCCGTCCGCCACGGCGGATCTCCGACTCGGAGCGGAGGGGATGAGCAAAGACGACGGCCGATAATCAGCCCGCTTGTGTGTTGGCGCGCAACAACCCGCATGGCACGTTCCTTCCGTGTTCAACATACACCATACGGGGCCGATTGCCAGCGGGTTCCGGCGAACTCGTCGCGGCTCTCAGTGCTGCCCGTGCCCGCCGCCGCCCTTGCCCGCCTCATCAATCGCCTTGGCGATCGACTCGGGCGTGGCGCACATGTGCATGGTTTCGTTCACCAGGCACGCCGGGGCGCCTTCGCACAAGCCCAGGCATTCCAGTTCCACCAGCGTGAACTTGCCGTCGTCGGTGGTTTCGCCCACCTCGATGCCCAGTTTGGCGCGGCAGGCGTCGCTGATCTTCCTATGGTCGCAGACCTCGCACGAGATGGAGCGGCAGACCGCGATGACGTTCGTGCCCTTGGGCTGGAGCCAGAACTCCTCGTAGAAACTGGCCGTGTCCCAGACCTCGGCGGGTTTCAGGCCCAGGAACGCCGCGATCTCTTCGAGCGCCTGCCAGGGCAGCCAGCCCCACACGTGCTGCACCGCGTGCAGCGTGGGCAGGAGCGCCCCCTGCTTGATCTCGTAGCGCGGCAGGGTTTCGCGCGTGAGTTGGTCCTTCAGCGCAGCGGTGAGGTACGGCTCGCTGCGGCGGGGAACGGTCATTGAGCCCGAGTTTTTGGTGATCCATGCCATAGGGGAAGGGGATAGGTGTCAGGGGACAGCAGGAGGCGGAGAGCGATTGGCCGCGAGCGGTGAGCCGGACCCGAGCGCGCGTGTTTGTGTGAGAGTTACTTGGGCTTGGCGGGCGCGGGTTGAGTTGTAACTGGGGGCGGGGCCGGTGTCTGCGGAGCACCGGCCACGGGCGGAAACTCGCCGGGGCTGAAGGGTACACCCAGGGCATCGTGCGAGATGAACGCGCCCTCCACCGTCTGGCGTGTGATGCTGCCGCGGGCGGATGCCGGCGCCTCGTTCACCAACCGCGCGGCCGGGGGCTTCTCGTCGAACCGACCCCACCGCACCATCTCCACCACCTCGCCGGCGGGCGAGATGAGCGCCACCAGGTCGCCGTCGTTGGCTAGGCCGATGCGAGCCTTCGTGTTGTTCATCGAGAAGACCAGCGCGTTGTGGAAGCGTTCATTGGGAAATGACGGGGCGCGGCGCGCGTCGCCCACGGGTCCGTCGAAGGTGCTCTTGTAGCCGTTGAAGACGACGGCCACCTGGCCGGGTTCAAGCGTACAGGGCGGGAACACGAAACTCATCGCGTCTTTTTTGCCCATGGAGCGGTCGGCAAGGCGGTAGCCGCCCAGGTCGATCGGTGCGCCGTGGGGGTTCACCAGTTCGATGAACTCGTCGCCCGAAACCTCGCGCCGGCCGTCGCCGTTGGCATCGCCCTTGTCGCCCATGGGCACGGCAAAGAGCACCTCGGTGAGAAGGGGGTGCGGGGCGGGCACGGGCGACAGCGGGCGGGCGTTTGGCGCGCGCGACGGCTCTTTGTTGTCGGGTGCGTTGTCGGGCCCGCCCGCGTCGGCGGGCTTGGCGGGTGGGGCTGGGGGCACGGGCGTGGGCGTCAACGTGGCGGCCGAGGCAGCCACGAGCGCGGAAACAGTCAGGGCCGCCCACATCGAGCAGAGTCTACGGGCCTTGTCGATGGCGGGCCGTCTGTCGTTTCCTGGGTACCCCGGCTCTCCGACCGAAGGTCCGCTGTGGCGGAGCCGGTCCTTCCCTCCAACCGAGACACGGCCCCGCGGCCCCCAACCAAAGACCTACTTGCCCGCTTGTGGGTACGTTGAGCGTGTGTTTGGCGAGGCTGATCCATCCGAACCCGCTGGCCGCGCACCAGCCGCGAGCGTGCGGGCCGCGCGGGCCCGCGCGGCGGGGGCGCTCGTCATGTTTGCGCTCGGGCTTGTGGTGGCGCGACATGGGCAACCCGGGCCTTCGGCTCTCTGGCTTGGCGGCGCGGCGGCGGCCTTGGTGGTTGCCGTGCTTGCGGGCGGGTGGGC
>CAZNEU010000082.1:0-5127 GCA_964571915.1 uncultured Phycisphaeraceae bacterium | reverse complement strand
ACTGGACCAGGCCCAGATCAACCTGAATGTCGCCGCTGAGGTTCTCCATGCGGCCGTCGAGGGGCACGCGCAGGTTGGTGCTGGTGATGGCCGCGGGCCCGGCATCGGCGGTGGGCGGCGCGCCCGGCCCGTGCATGTTCTTTGAGACGCTTGCAAAGAGCGGCAGCATCTTCATGATGTTGGCGCTGGATTCGTACCTGAACCTGGTGAGGGCGACGTTGAGCGGCAGCCGCGCACCATCGGCGCCAACATCCAGCACGGCCTGGCGGATGGGCCCGCCGACGGCGAAGAGGGCCTGCTCGCCGGGCTGGCCGGCCTGACGCGAGTTGAGGCGCACATCGACGGAACCCCCGCCGGCCGCGGGGCCGCCGGGGGTGGCGCTCGCCCCTGCGCCCAGCGACGCGTTTATCGCCTTCACGCTCAGGTCCATCTCGGTGCCCAGCGTCTGCACGATCTGGCCCTTGGTGCCGGCGAGCGCGTCAACCACCGCCGTGGGGAACTTGTTGGCCGTGGCCGTGAGGCTCACGAGCGCGTTGCGATGGTTGATCACGCCGTTGTCGTAGGCGAGGCTCTTGATGGAGCCCTTCACGCTGACGGGCTGACCGCCCCCCGCCCCGCCGGCTGCCCCGCGCGTCTCGCCCGCATCGACCGAGGCGACGCTGGCATCGAACACGATGGACCCGTCGGGCGCGGCACGCACGGCGGCCTTCACCTCGTTGAGCGCGGCCGGGCGGGCCGGGCCGTTGGCATCCAGCAGCAGCACATCGACACGGGCCAGGCTCACCTCGGCGTCGAGGGCGAACACGCCGGGCCTGAGGGGTCCGGTGACGGCGAGCCCGCCGCGCGATTCGGGAATGGCGATGGCGAGGGTCCGCAGGTTGACCGAGAGGTTGATCGGTGAGGCGAACGTCATCGTGGGCGGCAGGGGACGGCCGTCCTTGTCTTTGGCCGCCAGCAGGTACCGCTCGGCCCAGGCCGGCTCAATGGTCCACTGCACGCTGGTGGGCTTGGCGAGCGAGAACGTCGTCGGCTCGCTCCTGAGTTCCAGCGGGCCGGTTCTGAGGCGCGGCGCGCTGATGGTGGCCACGAGCGTGAGCGGCTGGGTGGCACCCCCGCTGCGCTGGGCGGTGAGGCCGATGGTGGCGGTCTCGCCCAGTGCGCCCGAGGCCAGGCCCGGTCGGCCCAGCACGGCGTCGAGCGCGGCGGTGTTGATCTGGGTGAGGTTGATGCTGGCATCAACGGTGGAGAGGTCTGCCGCGGCGGTGGCTTTCAGGTCCAGTTCGGCCACGCCGGTGCGCTCATCGAGGATGAGCGCGCCCTTGCCCGTGGCGGTGAGTGTGTGGCTTCCGCCCGCGTTGGGAGCGAGCATGGCGAGCGGAACGCCCGCGACGAGCGAAAAGTCTTTCATGCCGCCGGCCATGAGTTTGTCGCCCACGGGCACGTTGCTGACGGCGAACGTGCCGGGGATGCCCACCGTGGCGTTGAGCACGCCCGCCGATGCGAACCGCGGCTCGACGGAGTTGCCGACCACCGTGATGGGAATCGCGACAGGCTCGGCGCTGACGAGCACCTGGGCGGGGCCGTTCACGCGGATGTTGGCGAGCGTGTTGAGATTGCGCGCACCGCCGGGGCCTGCGCCCGGGACGGCGGCGGGTGCGCTCACCATGTCGGCGAGGGCGCTGAACGTCTCGGGTCGGAGCGTGGCCTGTGCGTTCAGGGCACGCAGGCGGAGTTCGGTTGCGTTGATGTCCGCCGAAACGCCGGCGTTGAGGCCGGTGCCGGTGAGCGTGGCCGAGATGAGTTGGCGCGCGGGGTCGGGCTTGGGACCCGCGCCGTCCTTGGGTGGCTGGTCGAAGAGGATGGCGGCGTTGACGGTGTCGCCCAGCACGCCGCGGGCGAGGTCGGCCCGTGCTGCGGGCTGCACGATGGCGATGACCGAGGTGGGCAGGTCGGTGGCGAGCAGTTGCCCGCTGAGGCGCACGGTCTGCACGCCGGGCACGAGTGCGCCGGGCTTGGCCGCGCCGGCTCCGAGCGCGGCATCGAGGCCCGCGATCTGGAGCGTGCCCGCGACATCAAACGGGCGCGAGCCGTGGGCCAGTTTGCCATTGATGTTCACGAGCGGAGCCACGCCCGGCTTGGCCGTGATATCGAACGCGACGGTTTCGATGTTCAACGGCTCGGTCGGCCCGCTGCCCGTCGCGGCACCCTCCGGCGCACGCATCCACACGAACAGGTTGCTCATGCTCGCCTTCACGACCGCGGAGATTTTCGACACATCCAGCGGCATCGCGGCTCCGGTCCTGGCATCTTTTCCCGGCAGCGGCAGGGTCAGGTCGGCGATGGTCGCCTCGATCGCGCCGGTGCCGCCGACGCGGGTGATGAAGGGGCGTGGCGCGGCCGCGGCGTCTGCGGCCCTGGGCGCGAGCGGCGCGGCGGTGAGCACGCGGCCCACGATGCCCGCGGCGGATTGCACGCTCAGCGTGATCGGCCCGCCCGCGGTTGCCAGGACGTTGTCCTTGAGCGTGAGGGGCGCGCTGAGGGCCACGTTGCGGCTTTGCAGCGTCGCGTTCACGCTGGTGGCCCCGCCCTCAGCCGTCTGCACAAGCGCCTTGGCGTCAAGCGTGGGGCCGAGATCGGTGCTGAGGTCGAGCGGCAGGTTCATGCCCGCCACCAGCGGCTGCACGAGCGCCATGGAGATGCCTTGCGCGCTCACATCAGCGTTGATGCTTCGGGGCATGGTGCCCCTGAGGAAGCCCAGATGCCCGGACTCATTCAGCAGGCCCGCGGCAGTCGCCGCCACGTTGATCGCCCCCGCGCTCTGGCCGCCGAGCGTGGCGCTGGTCTGGGCCTTCACCTCCAGCCCCGTGGCCAGGTCGGCCGTAGCGACCGAGGCTTTGAGGGGCGCGATGTTGAAGGGCTTGCCGGCGCTTTCGCCGGGGGCCACCAGCGTGCCCGAGATGGGCGTGGTGCCGATGGTGATGCCGACGGCCGCCCCGCGGAAATCGGCCTCGGCCAAGCCGCGCTTGGGCACGGGGAGGGCGAGCGCATCCACCGTGCCCTCGATCGCCGGCCACTGGTCGATGGTCATGCCGGCCTGGGCGAGGGCGTTCTTCACGGCGGGCAAGGCCGCGGCGAACTTGGTGGAGCGCACCACGAACTGACCGGGCTTCTCGAGGCGCACCACGTCGTTCTCAATCCTGACGGCCAGCATGGCCGAGACGTTGGGGGCATCGATCAGGATGTTGGCGGTGCCTGCCGCGGCGTTGCCGCTGGCCGTGGCGTTGCCGGAAACGGTGGTGCCCAGGGCCTCGCCGAGGAGGCCCTTCTGCCCCGCGAGCGCATCGAGCAGCGCGGCGGGAAGGCCGGTGATGGCCATATCTGCGTTCACCCTGGCCGTCTGCGGGGTCAGGTTCCCTTTGGCATCGGTGAAGGCGTCGATCTTGCCGCTGATCTTGATGGACCCGCCGGGCTTGCCGCCGTCAACCACGTTGCCGGCCATGTCAATGGCCGCGGCGCCGGGGGCAACGGTGCTGATGCTGGCGGTGCCCCTGAGGCCGGTGATGGCGGTCTCGCGGCCGGGCTTGCCGGCCGCGTCGAGTTCGGTGTACTTCACCTCGAGCGATTCGATGCTGAGCGCGGCGGTGTAGTTCAGGGGCACGGTCGGCGCGCCGGATGCGCCCCTGGCGGGGCCGCCGACGGGCACCTTGATGGTGGCGGGCGCGAGGGCCTGCTGGAGGTTGGTGGTCCCATCCGCGTTGCGGACGAGGTGAACGTTGCCGGAAAGGATGGTGGTGCCCAGGTTTGTGCCCAGGAGGCCGAGCAGGCCCACGCCCGCCTTGATCGTGACCTGTCCCACGGGCTTGCCGGCGGGGTCGGAGAGGTCAATCGGGCCGATGGTTTGCGGGCCGCCCCATGAGAACTTCGCATCGGCGACCTTCACGCGGCCCTGAAACTGTTTGGCGACGGAGTTCTGGATGATGCCGGGCGCAAAGCGCGAGGCGATGCCGGGTGCGAAAGCCACGAGCACCAGGATGACGACCAGGAGCGCACCGCCGCCGATGGCGAGCGCCTTGACCCAGCCGCGCTTGCTCTTGCGGGGGGACTCAGAGCCACCGAGCAGCGCCTCGCGCTCGGAACGTGTGGAATCACCGCTGGGCATGGGAACACCGCCTCCGTGGGATCGGCGCACTCAACCGCGGCCGACCGCGTGGATTATTCGCTTCGCACGGGCACGACGATTGGATGAAAAACACCCGGTTTACGACCCGCGCCGGGCCGGCGGGGACCGCCGGACCACCCAAGGCCCCAGGCCCGGCGGGCTACATCTTGTCGGGCTTGGAGATCTGCCACTCTTCCAGTTCGACGGGCGCCTGGCGACCGAAGATGGTAACGAGCACGCGCACCAGGCCCTTGTCGGGCAGAAGTTCGTCCACGGTCCCCTCGTAGCCCTGGAAGGGGCCTTCCTTGATGGTAACCTGCTCGCCCTTCTCGAAGACGAGTTTGACCTGAGGCTGGTCCTCGGGCTTGAGGCTGGCGGCAAGCATCTTCTCGATCTCGTGGGTCTTCATGGCCGTGGGGCGGCCCTTGGTGCCGACAAAATCGCCCACGCCGCCGGTCTCCTTGATGAGGAAGAAGACGTCCTGCGGGATGCGCCCGTCGTCCTCGAGTTTCATCTCGACGAAGACATAGCCGGGGTACAACTTGGTCTCGGTGATGCGCTGCTTGCCGCCCTTGACCGTCTTGGTTTTTTCCGTCGGCACCAGGATGCGGGCGACGAGGTGGTCCATGCGCTCGATCTGCACCTTGCGCAGGAGCGTGTCGCGCACGGACGACTCCTTGTTGCTGGCCACACGCAGCACGAACCAGTTCATCCCTTCGCGCACGGTCGGGTCGCCGGGGTGGAACTCGGCGTTGGCGAGCGCGGCAGTAACCTTCGGGTCGGCGGCCTTGGCCTCAACGGCGACGGGCGCGGCCGGGGCGGCGGGGGCGGCACGCCGACCGCCACGCGCTGCCGCGCCGCGGACGGGGGCCGCGGCGGGCACGGCTTCGGCGGGCGCCGGGGCCTCGAGCACCGCAGGTGCGGCGGGCGCGGGGGGTACGTCGGGCGCGGCGGGCGGGGGGGCGGCT
>CAZNEU010000081.1:0-8620 GCA_964571915.1 uncultured Phycisphaeraceae bacterium | reverse complement strand
ATGAACGCCCGATGCGGGATCGTGTCGCCGCGGTCCTTGTTGCTCAGCGGCTGGGCCATGCCCGAGAAGCCGCCGTCGTTGCCGGGCACATCGCGCTGGGTGACGGGCGGCCCGCCCAGCGGGGCATCGGCGGTGGGCTGGGCCAGCAGCGCTTGGGCCGATGTGGCCAGGCCGGCGAGCGAGGCGAGCAACCCGAGACGCACCGACGTGTTGAAACGAACGTTCATGGCAATCTCCAAAGCCCCCAGGAAACCCGATGCCTGCGCCGCAACCGGATGTACGGCGCGGCAATCGCCGGCACAACGATCATTGTCGGCGTTCATTGCGTGCGGGCGGGCTGCGGCGGGCCTTCGCGGCCTCATTCGCGCCGCGTGCGGGCCACTTTGGGCGTTCTCGCCCCTACCCTTTCCCAACTATGCCGCTGACCAAACAAGACCTTGTTGCCGCGCTGGCCGGTGTGCCCCACCCCACCACGGGCAAGGACCTGGCCGCGAGCGGGTGCGTGCAGAAGACCAGCGCCTGCGACGGCTTTCTGGCCGTGACGCTCGACCTGGCCGCCGTGCCCGCGGCTCAGCACGGACAGGTGCTTCGCGCGGCGGAGGTGGCGATCCGCCAGTATTCAGCCGCGCGCAACGAACCGATCGCCGCGCTGGCGGTGAACGTTGCGCCGGGAGCGGGTGTGCCCCAGCAAGGGGAGCCCAAGACGGTGTCGTTGACGCAGCAGGCAAAGACCGCCGCGGCACCCAAGCCCAGCGGCCCGATGCAGGAGCAGGCACCGGTGCTGCCCTGGGCCAAGCACGTGGTGGCGGTGGGGGCTGGCAAGGGGGGTGTGGGCAAGAGCACCATCGCCGTGAACGTGGCGGTGGGCCTGGCCCGCAAGGGGTTTGCGGTGGGCCTGCTGGATGGTGATATCTACGGCCCCAGCCTGCCGACGATGCTGGGCCTGCACGCGCTCGAGACCAACATCCGCGGCAACATGCTCCAGCCGTTTCTGGTCCACGGCATCAAGGCCATGACGATCGGCAAACTGGTGGACCCGGAGAAGGCCCTGATCTGGCGCGGCCCCATGGCACACGGCGCGTTCAAGCAACTGGTGGAGCAGACGCAGTGGGGCGAACTGGATTACCTCGTGATCGACCTGCCGCCGGGGACGGGCGATGTGAGCCTGACGCTGGCGCAGACGCTGAAACTCACCGGCGCGGTGGTGGTGTGTACGCCGCAGCGGGTGGCCCAGGATGACGCGGTGCGGGCCGTGCGCATGTTCCAGCAACTGGGCATTGATGTGCTTGGTGTGGTGGAGAACATGAGTTACTTCATCGGTGATGACGGGAAGGAATACGACATCTTCGGGCGGGGCGGGGCGCAGGGCATGGCCGCGCGGCTGGGGATTCCGTTTCTGGGGAGCGTGCCGATCAACATGGCCCTGCGCAAGAACAGCGACTCGGGCGAGCCAAGCGCCAACTTCGACCCCGCTCAGGCGGGCGAGCCGCTCGTGCGAGACCTCGAAGCGCTCGTGCAGGCGCTCGAAGGCCAGGTGGCCCTCGCGGCGTATCGCATGGAGCAGGGCACGCCGACGCTGACGATTTCGTGAGTCTGCCGCAAGGGCTGGCACACCTGTTCAGCAGCGCTCAGACCGATGTCCGGAACCAGCGGTAGATGCCGCGGCGCTCGCGAACTCGGGCCATGGCTTCGTCGTAGCCCCGAATGTTCCGATCCATTTGCTCGAACTCAGCCTCGATATCAATGCGCGCCAACGTCTCGCCGGGCACAGCCTGCGGCAGCGACATCGGCTCAGACGGTCGAACCATGTCGTACGTCGTGGCGTGCGGGTCAGGGACGATCGACGAAGCCATCGGGGTTGGTGGTGGCGTCAGCCGTTGTTGCGCTGGGGTCATGTGAACGCTCCACAATCCCGCGACTCCACACGCTTAAAGATACGAGCAGAATCGACGCGAGGGTACCAAAAAAGCCAAAAAGAAACCAAAACTGCGACTTATCCACCGTGGCCTGACGATCCGCGTTGCGCTTTTGGAGGGCCTTCGCCGCGTCGTACGTCGTTCGGAACAAGTACCACTCTACCTCGTGACGAGCAAACGCCCAAGGGCGGCGGCGGAGCTCGTTGAGAAGAATCAGCCCCCCACTTGCGGCGGGTGAGGCGGCGTCGGCACGCCTACGGGTGCCGAGGACGTGCAGCATGGCCTTGACCAGGCACGCCGCGCCGCCAACGAGGCAAGCGAGAGCGAGCCATCCAAAGACCCCACCATTGAGCATGCCGCTGAGCCGCGGGCCCAGGATTGCCGCGCCGAAGCCCATCACGGCAGTCAGTCCCGTCCACACAATGTTGACGCGAGTCTGGAGCCGCGCTGCGTTCGCCTCCTCGGCCTTCCACAACCGATCTGCGTGCGCGATGAGGGCGGGTGCCGTTTCGCTTGATGTGGGCCCTTGATTGGAGCCGGTGGAACTTGGCATGTCCCCTGAGTCTACACGCCCAACTCATCCGCCACGGCTTCGAGCGTCTTGCCCGCGTCGTCCGCCGCGCTGCCGCCGGCACCATCTTCGCCCGTGAGCGCGTTGGGCGCATCCGGCAGGGGCTTGCCCTTGGCATCCGTCAGCGCCCGCCCGTCCATCGTCTTGATGATGGGGATGGGAGTCTGCTTGTCCCAGTCGGCGAGCGTCGCTTCGAGCGCGGCCTTCTGGGCTTCGGGCAGTTTCTTGTAGTCGCCCCGGCCGCGGCACTTGGGGAACTTGGAACAACCCAGCCACGGCCCGTACTTGCCGGGGCGCAGGTTCATCGCGCTCTGGCACTTGGGGCAGGGAATGTCGGTAACCACCGGCGGCTGCGCGGGCGCGATCACGTGGCCCTTCTTGTCGAAGCGCAGAATGCCGTCGCAGGGCTGCTCTTTGTCGCCGTAGCCGGTGCAGCCGAGGAACGGCCCGAAGCGGCCGACACGCTTGTTCATGGCGCGGCCGCACTTGTGGCAGGCGATGTTGGTGGACTGGATCGGCTGGGGCTTGCCGTCGCGGTCGCAGGGGCACGCGTAATCGCACGCGGGGTAGGTGGAGCACGAGAGGAACCGCCCGTTCTTGCCCAGGCGATAGACCAGTGAACTCTTGCACTTGGCGCAGCGATAGTCGGCCGGGGCGGGCTTCATCTCGGCCTTGGCGTGCCCGATGTTCTCGTCCGCGTGGTCGAGCTGGTCCTTGAAGGGGCCGTAGAACTTCTTGAGCATGTCCACCCAGTCCAGGTGGTCGTCCTCAACCTTGTCGAGTTGACCCTCCATCTCGCGCGTGTAGCCCACATCCAGAATCTGCGGGAAGGCCTTGATGAGCATGTCCGTCACGGCCTCGCCGATGTCGGTGGCGTAGAACCGCCGCTCCAGTTGCTCCACGTACTTGCGGTCCTGGATCACGCCGATGATCGAGGCGTAGGTGCTGGGCCGGCCGATCCCCTCGGATTCGAGCATCTTGATCAGGCTCGCCTCGCTGAAGCGGGCCGGGGGTGCGGTGAACTTCTGCTCCGGGTCGATCGCGAAGGGTGCGAGTTTGGTCCCCTCTGCCAGCGGCGGCAGAATCTGCTCATCCGCGCTCTGCGGCACGCCCGCCACCTTGTAGAACCCGTCGAACGCCAGCACGCGACCGGTGGCGCGGAAACTCACCGGCCGCTTCACGTCGGTGCCGCCGGTGATCGTCACGGCCGTCTGGTCCCACTGCGCGGGCATCATCTGGCAGGCCACAAACCGCTGCCAGATGATCTCGTAGAGCCGGAACTGGTCGGGCTTGAGGGCGCTCTTCACCTTGCCCGGCGGCAGGTTGAGGTTCGTGGGGCGGATGGCCTCGTGGGCCTCCTGCGCATCCTTGTTGCTGCTGGTGAAAAAGTTGGGTTTCTCGGGCAGATACTTCGCTCCGTGCTTGGCCTGGATGTGCTCGCGCACCATGCCCAGGGCCTCGCCGGAGATGTGCGTCGAATCCGTCCGCATGTACGTGATCAGGCCCACCGGACCCTCGCCGGGAATATCCACGCCCTCGTACAGCCCCTGCGCGGCTTGCATCGTCCGCCGCGCCGCGAAGCCCAGGCGGCTGCTGGCGGCCTGCTGGAGTGTGCTGGTGATGAACGGGGGCGCCGGGCGCGTGCTGGTGCGCTTGCTCTCGATGCCCGTGATCGCGTAGGGCGCGGCGGGGTTCACGCTGCCCGTCAGCGTGCGCACGAACCGGGCCGGGCCCCGCCCGTCCGCGTCCTCGCGCAACTCTGCCTTGATGTTCGTCAGGCCCGCCAGCGCGGCCACCTCTCTCGCGCGGGCCGAAAGGTCAACGGGTGCGAGCGCCTTGCCCCCCTCATCCTTCCCCGGCGCGGCCAGTTCAAACTTCTCGCCCGCCACCTCCACCAACTCCGCACGCACGCCACCAACAGCGTTCAGCCATGTGTTGAGCACCTTCTGCGTGGGCACCTTGCCCTTCTCATCGCGCTGGGCCAGTTGCTCCTGCCACGCCTTGACGAGCGCGGGAGCCTTGGCGAGTTCGAGCGTGAAGTTCGCGTCGATGGTCCAGTATTCATCCGGGATGAACGCGCGAATCTCCTTCTCGCGTTCCACCACCAGCCGCACCGCCACGCTCTGCACACGTCCGGCGCTCAGGCCCCGCGCCACCTTCTTCCACAGCAGCGGCGAAACCTGGTAGCCCACGATGCGGTCGAGGATGCGCCGCGCCTGCTGCGCGTTCACCCGATCCATGTTGATGGGGTGCGGATTGCTGAAGGCGCGCTGGATTTCGGCCTTCGTGATGGCCGCGAACATCACCCGCTTGGCCCTGAGCGGATCAACGCCCAGTTCCTCGGCCAGGTGCCAGGCGATGGCCTCCCCCTCGCGGTCGGGATCGGTGGCGAACCAGATTTCGCGGGCGCCCTTGGCCGCGCGTTTCAGTTCGCTGATGACCTTGCCCTTGCGCTCCATCACCTCATACGTGGGGGCGAAGTCGTTCTCCAGGTCCACGCCGGGAACCGGCGACTTGTTCCCCTTGGGGTTCTTGGCGGGCAGGTCGCGCACGTGGCCGATCGAGGCCAGCACGTGGTAGTCGCCGCCGAGATACTTGTTGATGGTCTTGGCCTTGGCCGGCGACTCGACGATGACCAGGCTCTTGCCGCTGCCACCACCCCCCGCGCCGCCACTCCCCGCGCGCCGCCCCGGCACCTTTGGCTCGGCCCCGAAAGGGGCATCGCCGGCATCCACCACACCCGCCGGGGCGGTGGCCTCAGCGCGGCCGGGCTTGGCCACCTTGGGTCGGCTCTTGGTGATTGAAGGGCGTGCTTTGGCCATAAAGAAAGGAACTCGCCGCGACCGGATGCCCCTCGGGGGATGGGTAGGAAAGCACGCTCGGGGGCCAAGAGTCAAGCGGCGACCACCACTGGGCATCTCTCTCTGGCCGCGCCATGCTTTCGGCATGTCCGTACGCGACGCTGAACGACTATGATGCCGGCAGACCGGCCGCCTCTCCGTTTAGATCGGCGTAAGTAGTGTATTGACAACATCTTGCGCGATTTTTGAGGATTCTTCCCCGGAAGCGTCAAACGCCAAGGCATTGGGGGATATCCCTAGCCGCTTCAGCCACGTGCGCTGATTTTTGGCAAAGTGTCGGGTTTCGATCTTGATCCGCTCGACGGCCTCGTCCAGCGAGCAGCGGCCCGCGAGGTGTTCGAGCAGTTGCTTGTAGCCCAGCGCCTGTGCTGCCTGCGAGGCCGGATTCAGCCGTCCGGAGGCCACAAGGGCCCGGATTTCTTCGAGCAGGCCTGCCGCGAGCATGGTTTTTACCCGGGCGTTGATGCGCGGGTTGAGGTTCTCGACCGGCCGGTTCAGCACCACCAGCAGCGCATCGGCGCGGCTCTTGCCCGCATCCCACTGGCCCTGATGCTTCGAAAGCGGCCTGCCGGTCTGGTGGAACACCTCCAGTGCCCGAACGGTGCGGCGGGTGTCGTTGAAGTGGATCCGCCCTGCCGCGGCGGGGTCGATCTTCTCCAGTTCAGCACGCCGGACGTGGGCATCCATCTCCATCAGCCGCGCCCGCAGCTCGCTATCGGGCGGCGGCCCCTCGAACAACCCTTCAAGCAGCGCCTTCACATACAAGTGCGTTCCACCGACCACGATGGGCACCGTGCCGCGGGCTTGCAGCGCGGCAATCAGCGGCTCGGCGAGCGCCAGCCACTGATCGACGCTGAACGGCTCCGAGGGTTCGACCAGGTCGAGCAGGTGATGCGTGATGCCGCGGCGTTCGGCGGGTGTGGGCTTGGCGGTGCCGATGTCGAGCCCGCGATACACCTGAAAGGCATCGGCGGTGAGAACAGCGGCGGGTGTGCCGCGGGCGATGAGCAGCGCGGCAACCTCGACGGCGAGGGACGATTTGCCGGAGGCGGTGGGGCCGCAGATGACGGGGAAGAGCCGCACGCATCAAGGGTACGGTGGGCGACACGGATCAAGGCATTGGACGCAGAGGCGCAGAGACACAGAGGAGAGCGGATTGGCCCGGATGAAAAGGGGCCAGAACCGGACTGCAACACGGAGGATCGCGGAGCGGAAACGCCGAATGCGCGGTTTGCTCTCCGTGGGCTCCCGTGGTCTCCGTGTTTCACCTGCTTTTCTCTGTGCGTCTGCGCCTCTGCGTCCCATGGCTCCGCAGCCTGCCTACGCGAACTCGCGCTTCTTGATCGCCTTCGCCGGCGTGCCCACCGCCACCACCCAGGGCGGCAGGTCTTTGGTCACGGTAGAGCGTGCGCCCACAACCGTGCCCTCGCCGATGGTGATGCCCGGCGACACGAACACGTCTGCTGCGAGCCAGCAGTCATCGCCGATGGTGATGGGCAGGGGGATGAGCGGGTAGTCACGCCTGGTGTAGTCGTGCGTGGCCCCGCACAGGTACGTGTACTGGCTGATGGTGGAGCGCGCCCCGATGCGGATGGGCATGACGTTGTAGACATCCACATCACGCCCCAGGCACGCAAACTCGCCGAGCGTGAGGTTCCAGGGCGCCCACACCTTGGCCGTGGGGTAGACGCGGGAGGTGGATGCGAGCGATGCGCCGAAGAGGCGCAGGAGCAGGCGCCGCCAGCCGTGCAGAACTTCGGGCGATGTGCGGAAGAGCGTGCGGTACACCACCGTCCACGCGAGGCGGCCGAGGCGGTTGCGCAGGGAGAGCGGGCTGGACTGCGGGGGCACCGGGCCCGAAGTCGTGCTGGTCGATCCCGCCGCGGTGCCGCTCATGCCCTCATTATCGGCACATTGCCCGCTCAACGCGACGAGCACGCCCGAGCCCGATCCAGCGTCCCACGCCGCACCAGGGCAGACGATAAACTCCCCGCATGGGAACGCCCCAGGCCCAGTCCATACGCGATCAGGTGCAGGCTTTCGCCGTGTCGGTCGCTCGTGAGTTCGGCCCTGAGCGCATCATCCTCTTTGGTTCCCGCGCCCGCGGCGATGCGGGCCCCGATTCGGATGCGGACATTCTCGTGGTGATGGACTTTGACGGCCACCCCGCGTGGCGTGCCTGGGAGATTCTCAAGCGCGTGCCGCGATCCTTCCCGCTGGATCTTCTCGTGCGCACGCCGGCCGACCTCGCCGCGCGATATGCCCAACTCGACCCGATCGCGCGTGAGGCCGTTGACCGTGGCATCGTGCTCTACCAGCGAGCGCGGGCCGCGTGAGCGACATCGTTCGAGACTGGGCGACCAAGGCCGAGGATGACTTCCGCATCGTCCGGCGGTTGTGCGAAGGCGCATCGCCGAGCGCCAACGGCATCTGCTTCCACGCGCAGCAGTGCGTCGAGAAACTCATCAAGGCACTGCTCATCCAGAACGGCTTCGAGCCGCCGCGCATCCACGACCTCGAACAACTTCGGAACATGCTCGGCGCAACCGCGCCGTCGGGCATGCCCGCGGCATCCGACTTGGCCTTCCTGAACGTCTGCGCCGTCGAAATGCGCTACCCCGGCTTCGAGCCCGAGCAGGCGTTGGTCGACCGCGTGCTGGAACTCTGCATTGCGGCGCGCAAGGCGGCACGTCCACGCCTGCCCAAGCCGCGTGCGCCTCGCACGGTCAAGATTGATCCGCTGCTCTTCGACCAGTCGCCAGACCCGCCCGACGCGGGGACTTGAGCCCGCAGGGAGCCACCGTGGCGCACTCCGGAATCGCGGGAGGTCCTGCCTGGGGCCGCGGGCGAAGTGTGGTGAACCGCCTACGCCTTGGATGCCTGTTGGAACAGCGGGAGGAGTTGATCGCTGATGGCGCGGGCCTTGCTCATCAGCGGCTCGAAGAGATCGGCGGGCTCGAGCTGATCCTCATCCGCCGAAGTGTCGATCGTGTGTGACCACATCGCGAATCGTTGGTGCGTTCTCCAGGTCTTGATCGTGGGTTTGATGCCCGCGGATGCACCAAGCTCGAAAAGATGTTCGAGGAACAGGTTCCGCCCGGCCATGTCAGCGACGTTACGCGTGCGAATCCGCAGCGTCATCTTCCCGGAGTCGGCGGTGAGTCGGAATGTCACCCATTCCCGCGTGTCGCCAGCGGCCGGGTCGCCGACCGGGGGAAGGGCCGTCGTCCATGCGATCGGCAGAAAGCGAATGAACTTGCTACCGCCATGGA
>CAZNEU010000080.1:0-6760 GCA_964571915.1 uncultured Phycisphaeraceae bacterium | reverse complement strand
GTGGGGGCAGGGGGGGCGGGGGGGGCAGGGGTTGGTGTTTTCGGCTCGCTCATGGGGCACGCATCACGCCCGGCAGGGGAGAGTCTATCCACCGAACACCGTCCATCCGCAGCCTGTCCACAAAGGGGTTGGGGGTGGTTTCGCCAGCGCGTATCATGGCCCCTCCTGCGGCGAGCCGATGGGCGAAGCATGGCACTCAAGGCTCAGAAGTCTGTTCGGCCCGTCTCCGCCCGTGCAACCACTCGACCCGCGGCCGCGCGGCGTGCGACAACCCCCCGCCCCGTTCCACCAGCCAAGAAGGCCAGACCCATGAGCGATGACGACCACAAGAAGAAGGGCGATGCCGGGGCGACGGGCGAGAGCCTGGACAAGGTCCGGGACATTCTCTTCGGGTCGCAGGTGCGTGAGAGCGAGAAGCGCTTCGGCCGCATCGAGGCCCGCCTGCAGAAGGAGATCGCCGATGCCCGCGAGCAGTTCGCCAAGCGGATGGGCGCGATCGAGGCGTTCATCAAGAGCGAGGTGGATGCGCTGTCGGACCGGCTGAAGAGCGAGCAGACCGACCGCACCAAGAGCGACCGGGAGCTGGCGGCGGAACTGGCCGACACCTCCAAGACGCTGGAGAAGAAACTCTCCGACTTGGACGGGCGGACGACGGATGCCCTGCGCGAGATCCGCAAGTTGATCCTGGAGCAATCCAAGGCCCTGCGCGATGAGCAGCAGCGCAACCACACCGAACTGACGCAGACGCTGAACCGGGCGGTGAGCGACCTGCGCCACGACAAGGCCGACCGGCTGGGCCTTGCGGAACTCTTCGCCGATGTGGCGATCAAACTCAAGGGCGAGAAGGGCGACAAGGGCAAGTAGCGGCTCCGTGCCCCGTGGCCCCGGCGTGCCGGCCCCGACCGTTGCCGTCGCTCCCCCTGTGGCTCCTTCGTGAAAGGCGGACATGGCATCTCTTTGGGGCGGTCGGTTTGCGGGCAAGTCCGACCCGTTGTTCAAGCGGTTCAACGACTCGCTGCCGTTTGACTATCGGCTGGTGCGCGAGGACATCGCCGGGTCGATCGCGTGGGCCAAGGCGATCCACGGTGCGGGGGTGGTCTCGGCGGACGAACTGGCGCGTCTGACCGCCGCGCTCCAGGCCCTGCACGCCGAGGTGGACGAGAACCCCGCCACAATCGTGCCCAGCGGCGATGAGGATGTTCATTCGTGGGTGGAAGCGCAGTTGGTGAAGCGCCTGGGCGACCTGGGGAAGAAACTCCACACGGGGCGCAGCCGCAACGACCAGGTGGCGACCGACCTGCGCCTGTGGACACGCGCCGCCTGCGAGCGGCTGATCGGCCTCGTGCAGGGCGTGCAGCGGGCCTTGGTGGGCCTGGGCGAACGGAACACTGAGACGATTCTGCCCGGCTACACGCACATGCAGCGGGGGCAGCCGGTCCTGTTTGCGCACTGGTGCCTGGCGTATGTGGAGATGCTGGCTCGCGACGGCGAGCGACTGACGGATGCCCGCACGCGTGTGAATCGCTCGCCGCTGGGCTGCGGCGCGCTGGCCGGGACGGCCTATCCGATTGACCGGGCTGCGCTGGCCGCGGACCTGGACTTTGACGAGCCGCTCCGCAACTCGCTTGACGCGGTGGGCGGGCGCGACTTTGTCTTCGAGGTGCTGGCCGCGTGCTCGATGACGGCGATCCACCTGTCTCGGCTCGCCGAGGACCTGATCCTTTACAACACCAGCGAGTTCGGCTTCGTGAGCATGGACGATGCGGTGACCAGCGGCTCGTCGCTCATGCCTCAAAAAAAGAACCCGGACGCGATGGAACTCATCCGCGGCAAGGCCGGGCGCGTGATCGGCGCCATGACGGCGTTGGCCGTGAGCATGAAGGGCCTGCCGCTGGCGTACAACAAGGACCTGCAGGAGGACAAGGAACCGCTGTTTGATGCGGCAGAGCACCTCTCGCTCGCGCTGGCCATGTGTGTGCCCGTGCTGGAGACGCTGACGGTGAACGCCGCGGCGTGCGCGCGGGCGGCCCTGGGCGACGGCACGATTCTGGCGACCGACCTTGCGGACTACCTCGTGTCGAAGGGCTTGGCGTTTCGTGATGCGCACCACGCGGCGGGGATGGCCACGCGGATGACGCTGGAACTCGGCGTGCCGCCGCACGAACTCCCGGTTGCAAACCTGCGCGGCGTTCACGCCCTGATTGGCGAGGATGTGAAGGGGTGGCTCACGCTCGCATCAAGCGTGGCGCGGCGCGATAGCCTGGGCGGCACGTCGCCACGGCGCGTGCGGGCGGCCCTGGCGGAGGCACGCGCGCGTTTGGGGGCGTAGTTCGCGGCGGGGCGTACAATCGTTCATGCGTCGCACGCTTGTCAGCACGAACGGCCAGGTCACGCTCTTGCGGTCGAGTTGGGCGATGGTGGTGCGTTTGGCGCGACTGCACGGGTGGCGAGACCCGGTGCGAGCCGCGGCCGAGAAGGCTCGCAGCGAGAACCCCTTGTCGGGGCGGGCACAGGAGCCGGTGGCGGCGCTGGGCACGCCGGGAACCACGATGGCGGGCATGGATGCGGCGGCGCTGGCGGATGTGATCGAGCAGGCGCTGCCGGATATTCCCGATCTGGATGCGCTGGGGCTGAAGGTTTGCTCAACGATTGACCTGCCCGGCTGGGCCGTGCCGCACGTGGGGCGGAGGCGGTTGCGCATGATCCGGCCCGGCGCGCAGGTGTCGCCGGTGGAGTACTTCAGCGGCGACAACAAGCGTCGGCTCCCCCGCCTGATTCGGGTGCTGCGGGGGGGCGAAGTTGAAGTGCGACCGGCCGAGCGACTCGACTGAATCTTGCGTGGAGTGGGGCGCAGAGCGGCGATTGGGCGCGGGAATCGGGGCCGCGGGTGATGTTCGGGTTCTGAACGGACAACTTTGCTTGACTTGTCCAGCCTTTCGAGTAATCTAGATCATCTTGAAAGTGGTCGTGCGCCGTCGCACGGCACCCATTTCCGTTGATACTTCACGTCCACCCGGTGCCTCCAGGGATGTGGAAGTAAGGAAAGGGGGAGAGAGCACTTCAAGGGGCGCACCGGCCCTTGTGCCCGTCGGCAAATTGACCGTTTGCCGCCGGGTTTTCTTTTGCGCCTGGCGCGCGGTGCGGGCGGTGGCCCGGCCACTACGATCGCGGCATGGCACGAACCCCCTCAACAATGGCGGCGCTCGGGATGCCGGCCCCGGACTTTCGGCTGAGCGACACCGTGAGCGGGAAGGCGGTGAGCCTGGCCGATTTTCGTGCCGCGCCCGCGCTGCTGGTGATGTTCATCTGCAACCACTGCCCGTTCGTGAAGCATGTGCGCGCAGAACTGGCGCGCGTGGGGCGGGATGCGCAGGCCAAGGGTGTGGCGGTGGTGGCGGTCAGTTCCAACGACGTGGAGACACACCCCGACGACAGCCCGGCGAAGATGGCGGCCGAGGCAAAGGAGGCGGGGTACACGTTCGCGTATCTGTACGACGAGTCGCAGGCGGTGGCCAAGGCGTATCACGCGGCCTGCACGCCGGATTTTTTCCTGTTTGACGGCACGCGAAAACTCGTGTATCGCGGGCAACTCGACGACAGCCGCCCCAGCAAGTATGTGGAACGCGACATTCCGGCGACGGGCGTGGACCTTCGCGCGGCGATCGATGCGGTGCTGGCGGGCAGGCCCGTGAGCGCGGCCCAGAAGCCCAGCATGGGGTGCAACATCAAGTGGAAGCCGGGGAATGAGCCCGACTGGGCGTGTGTGTAGGCGACCCCGCCCGAGCGCGGCAATCGCGAACGGAAGCGGGCAACTGGCGCGGTGCGGTGTGCGTAGAGGACCATGGGGCGAGCGGAGCGCGGGGCCGGGCCAACCAGATGTCCAAGGGCGCACCCATCCGGCGGCGGTTTCATGTTCACGCGACACTGCTCGTGTTCGCCGGGCTCGCGCTGCTGCTGGCCGTGGGCGCGTTCAACAGCAACAACAACCTGCTCTTCTGGCTCTTCGGCCTGGCGCTGAGTTTGATCATCGTCTCGGGGCTCATCAGCGGCACGATGCTGATGGGCCTGCGTGTGGAGCGGCTGCCGCTCCGTCCGGGCACGGCGGGTGAGGTGATGAAGGTGGAGTATCGGGTGCGGAACCTGAGCCGGCTGGTGCCGTGCATGGCGGTGCGGCTGGCGGAGCGGTCGGGCTCGGGGCCCGACGTGCGGGCCTTCATCGCGTATGTGGGTCCGCGCCGGACCAGGGTGATCGAGGGCCTGTGCGTGCCCGCGTGCCGGGGGCGGTGGACGCTGGACCGGTTTGCGGCGACGACGGAGTTTCCGTTCGGAATCATCCGCAAGTCATTGGCGTTCCGGCAGGCCGCGGCTCTGGTGGTTCATCCCCGGCCGCTCGATCCCGGAGAGGTGGACGGGGCCGAGCGTGGTCGCGGCCAACGCACGGGGAGGACGCAACTGGTGTCGCGCTGGCGCGGGTGGCTGGGCGAGGAGCAACTGGCGGGCATCCGCGAGTACGCGCCGGGCGACCAGGCCAGTTCCATCGCGTGGCGTGCCTCGGCACGGGCGATGGCCGCAAGCCCCGAGCGTGCGAACCTGCTGGTGCGGGAGCACCTGAGGGCCCCCCCGCTGCCCAGCGACGTGGTGGTGCAACTCGACCTGCGCGGTGCCGGAACCGAGGCGGAATATGAGCGCACGATCTCGCGGGCACTCGGGGTCGCACGCCGCCTGAGCGGGGGCCGCGGGGCGAACACGCTACGGGTCGGGCTGGTGGTGCTCGGGCGGGGCGTGCTGGTTCGGCCGAGGGCGCGTTCGCTGGCAGCGATTGTCGATGGATTGACGGACCTGCCGCGCTTTGGGCAAGCGGCTCCGCTGTTGAACGCGCCGGGTGCGCCAACAACCTCGCGGACGGCCGTGGTGGTGGCGTGTTCGCCGGCTTCGCCGGCCGCATCGGGAGACGCGCCATGAACCAGCCCCCACCTCGATCCGACGGCCGCGTGCCGGGCTCGCGCCGCTTTCTCGTGTGGTCGCTGGCCACGGCCCTGGTGGGCGTGCTGACGTACTGCGCGGCGGACGAGAAGCCCATTCTGGCGCTGCTGAGCACACTGGCCGCGGGCGTGTCGATGTGGATGACGCTGGGCCGGGCCGACGGCACCGTGCGCACGCTGCCGCGCACCGGGGTGAACCTGCTGGTGCTGGCGGCGATGCTGTACGCGGCGTTCGAGGTGATGAGCCAGCGCAACCCGCTGGTGTCCAACCTGAGCGACTTTCTGGTGCTGGTGCTGCTGACCAAGTTTCTGGATCGGCGCCGCGCACGAGACGAGGCCCAGATGCTCGGTCTCTCGATCTTCGTGGTGATCGGATCGGTCCTGACGAGCAACAGTTTTCTGTTGGGCCTGGTGCTGGCGGCGTACACACCCATGATGGTGGTGGCGGTGGTGTGGTATCAGGTGTACGCGGGCCGGCAGCGGCTGGCCCTGCACACGCCCCGGCCGGTGGGCGTGCGCGACGGGTGGGGGCGTGAGGCACGGCGCGCGCTCGCGGCGCTGGTGGCGGTGAGCCTGGTGGCGGTGGTGGGGCTGGCGTTGACGGCGTTTGTGCTCACGCCGCGCACGATCGCATCGCAGGCGTTCGGGCAGTGGGGCCAGGCCACGTCGGGTGCGCAGACGGATTTCCGGCCGGACATCGAACTGGGGCAGGCGGGCCTGCTCTCCACCTCGGACGAGGCGGTGATGGACGTGGCCCTGGCGGACGCGGACGGGGTGCCGCTCGCCACACCGCCCGCCCTGCTGTACCTGCGCGGGGCCGTGCAGGACGAGTACGACCCGCAAACCGGTCGGTGGGGGTCGCGGAACAAGGCGCGGCGCGGCGTGCGCGTGCCGCGAGACGCAGCCGCGGGTTTCCAGCAGGAACTGCCCGCCAACGAAGTGCTGCCGCTGATGGGCGGCGTGCGCCCGCCCGTGGCCGGCACCACGCGCTACACCATCAACATTCACCGCGTGGCCCCGGGCCGGTGGCCGATGTTCGCCCCTTGGCGACCGGTGAGCGTGTCGCTGCCCGCGGGTGGGCGGGTGTCGTACACGGCGGACCTGACGCTGACGCGTGAGCAGGGCGTGAGCGACCGGCTGACGTATGTGGTGGCGGCGGGGGCCGACACGGGGGCAGGCGATCTGCGGTTGGTCAACCCGCGAACGTCGATCGCCGGGCCGGAGGCGACCCCGCGGGTCCGGGCCTTGGCGGAGTCGATCCTGCGGGACAACGACCTGCCGCTGGACGCGGAACTGCGGGCACCGGGCGACAACCGGCTGATCGCGCAGACGCTGGCGACGCACCTGCGAACGCGCTACGCCTACACGCTGGAGATGATCGCGCCCGGAGCCGGGCAGGACCCGATCGAGATGTTCCTGTTCGACACCAAGCGCGGGCACTGCGAGTACTTTGCCGCGGGCCTGACCGCGCTGCTCCGCTCCGTGGGCGTGGATGCGCGGGTGGTTACGGGGTACGCGGCGGGGGAGTTCAACCCGCTGGTGGGGGCGCTGGTGGTTCGCAAGAGCGATGCGCACGCGTGGGTGGAGGCGTGCCTGCAGGCCGACCCCGCGCGCTGGGAGACGTTCGACGCGACACCCCCCAGCGGCCTGGCGCACAATCAGCGTGCCGCGGGCGAGAGCATGGTGGCCCAGATCGCGGCCCGTTTCCGGCAGGCTTACGAGGCGGCGGAACTGCGGTGGATCCGGTCGGTGGTCGCGTTCGACCAGACTTCGGCGCG
>CAZNEU010000079.1:0-6003 GCA_964571915.1 uncultured Phycisphaeraceae bacterium | reverse complement strand
GAAGAAGCGCACCCAGCCGCGCCTGTCGGCGAGCCACACGTAGACCGTGAGCACCAGCACGGTGAGGCCCACCAGCGCGCCGAAGAGGCGGTGGGCGTGCTCGTAGTAGATGCCCCCGGTCATGGCCTTGAGCGGGTAGAGGAACATGTTGGCCGAGAAACTCGTGGGCCAATCCGGCACGGCCATGCCCGACTGCGTGCTGGTAACGAGGGCACCGATGAAGAGCAGCGGCAGGATGCCGACCGCGGCCACCACACTCATGCGGAAGAGCCACGGCGACTCGCGGGAAAGGTTTGCCCGCGGGTGCCGCGCGTGCAGGCCGCTCCCCACCCAGCCGCCCAGCCCACCCAGGGCGATGCCCAGCCCCAGCGAGCCCAGCGCGAACGTGGCGGCGTTTTCACGCAGGCCCTGCAATCCCGGCGCGGCTTTATCCGCAACGAGCGAGCCCACCACCAGCAGGTTGGCGAGCCCCGAAACCAGGCCGGCCCCAACCCCCGCCAGCACACGCCCGTCTGACCTCACACCCAGCGTGATGCACGCGGCTTGCAGGATCAGCAGGCCCACGCCCACGGCTGCGGGGGGCAGGATCATGCCCGGTAGGTGCGTCAGAAACGCGGCCGCCCACATGGCGACCGTGGTGCCCAGCCCGATGCTGACGGCGGACCCAATGACGCGCGATGCACGACGTGCCACGGCTTCTGTTGAGGTGGAGGTCATTGGGTTGTCCCGGCGAGGCTTGAACTCTGCGCTGCTGCCGATGTTGCCAAACGCTTACCAGCAGGACTACTCTAGGGCGGCATAAATTGCGGCCTGACAGGAACTATCCACGGGCACGCTCGTGCTTGCGGGTAGGGTGGAGTTCGCGGTAGGGTGGCATTTGGAGCGTGATCCTGTGTGGTGCAGGGTGCGGGCCGTGCGGGGGGCGACGGCCAGGGCGGGGCAGCAGATCAAGGAGCGGCGGACGTGTCAACGTTCTTCCCCAAGTGGACCAACGCTCTGCCCACCCTGGTGGCCGGCGGTGGCGCGTCTGCGGCGGCGCTGGTCGTTGGCGGCGTGTGGTACTACTTCACGCCCAAGTACTTTGATGTGGGCTACATGCCCACCCAGCCCGGTGGCGGCTTCAACCACCAGATCCACGCCGGCACGCTGGGCCTGGACTGCCGCTATTGCCACACGCACATCGAGGAATCGCCCGAGGCCAACATCCCCAACGTCTCCACCTGCTACGGCTGCCACGCCGAGGGCAAGTTGAAGGCCTACGCCGACTCCAAAGTGCATCAGGAAAAAACCGCGTTCATCCGCGAGGCGTGGAAGGACGACAAGCCCGTGGAGTGGCGGCGCATCCACAAAGTGCCCGACTATGTGCGCAACTTCCCGCACAACGCCCACCTCAACGCCGGCCTCTCCTGCTACTCCTGCCACGGCAACATCGCCCGCATGCCCGTGGTGTGGCAGCACGAGCCGCTGAGCATGAGTTGGTGCCTCGACTGCCACCGCGAGCCTGAGAAGAACCTCGTGCCCAAGGACAAGGTGACGAGCCTGTTCTGGGTTGAGAATCAGTTGGCCCCCGCCAACGCCGCGGCTCAACTCACCCAGGGCAGGAAACTCTACGAACAACGCCGATTGGCCGCTCCCGAGAACTGCGGGGCGTGCCACTACTAGGAGTAGCCGCCAGCGGACAGCGGCGAGCGGACAGCCGGACCCGAGTTTGGTTTCCCAGTCACCATTGCCTTTCCGATGCCCAGTGCCTCCACATGAACACCATCGATCAATGCCCGTCGAGCATCAAGGAAGGCACGCCCCTGCACACGGCCCGGGCCTCGGGCACCGCCGTGGGTGTGGGTACGGGCGAGCGCTACTGGCGCGGCCTCGAAGACCTCGCCGACACCGGCGAGTTCCGTGACTTTCTGGAGAAGGAGTTTCCCGCCAGCGCGGCCGAGTTGCTCGATGGTTCCCGCCGCACGTTCCTCAAACTCATGGGCGCGGGCCTCGCGCTCGCCGGCGCGGCCACCGTGCCCGGCTGCCGCCGCCCCGATCACAAGATCATGCCCTACTCGCGCAGCGTGCCCGAGGAAGTGGTGCCCGGCAAGGCCCTGTTCTACGCCACCAGCGTGCCGCTGCCGGGCCTGGGGGCCGAGGGCCTGCTCGTCGAGACGCACGAGAACCGCCCCACCAAGACCGAGGGCAACCCGCTCCACCCCGCCAACCAGGGCAAGAGCAGCGTCTGGTCTCAGGCCTGCGTGCTTGATCTGTACGACCCCGACCGCTGCAAGTTCCCCGAGTTCGTGCGCAAGGGGGTGGCGGTCGAAGCCACATGGGACGATTTCGCCGCGTGGAGCAAGCAGCACTTTGCTTCGTTCGATGCCGACAAGGGCGCGGGCCTGGGCATCGTGTACGACAAGTATGCAAGCCCCACGCGCGAGGCGATGATCGCCCGCCTGAAGGCCAAGTGGCCCAAGGCGAGTTTCGCCGCGTGGAACGCCCTGGACAACTCCGCCACCTTGGCGGGCACCGCCATGTTCTTCGGCGAGCCCATGCGCGAGGTGCTGGACCTGGCCGGTGCCAAGACGATCGTCAGTTTCGAGCGCGATTTTCTTCAACTGGAGGCGGGAGCCCTCGCCAACGCCCGCGGCTGGGGCGCGAGCCGGCGCGTCAGCACGACCAAAGACGGCATGAGCCGCCTGTACGCGGTCGAGTCTTCCTACACGCTCGTGGGCGCATCGGCCGACCATCGCCTGTGCCTGCCCCCGGGGCAGATCCCCGCCGCGCTCGTGGCCCTGGCCAAGCGCGTGGTCGCTGCCGGTGGCGCCACGGCCGGGCCGCTTTCGACCGCGCTGGCGGGCGCCAAGGCGGATGACGCGGGCATCGACACGAAGTTCATCGACGAACTCGCCAAAGAACTGACCGATGCCGGCAATCGTGGCAGGAGCGTGATTGTGTGCGGCGCATCGCTGCCGCCGCTCATGCACGCCCTCGTCGCGGCCATGAACGCGGCCCTGGGCAATGTGGGCGCGGGTGTGAAGTACGCGCCCGCCGCCGGAGACGAAGCGGGCAGCCCCGTGGAGCAGTTGGCGGCGCTCGCGCGGCGACTGGACGCCGGCGAGATCAACACCGTGCTGGCCCTGAACGCCAACCCCGTGTTCAATGCGCCAGCGGACATGGAGTTCGCCCGCAAGTTTGTCAAGGCCGCGCATCGCGTGGCCCTGTGCGACTGCCCCGACGAAACGAGCGCTCTGTGTACCTGGCGGCTCCCCTCGGCCCATGTGCTGGAGCGTTGGGGCGACACGCGCAGCCTTGACGGCACGATCGCGCCCACGCAGCCGATGATCGCGCCGCTCTACGACGGCAGGAGCGATATCGAGGTGCTGGCGATGGTGGCGGGCGAGCCGCGCACGGCGGGGTATGAGATCGTGCGTGCCGCGTGGAAAGAGAACCGGGCGCAGTGGTTCCCCAAGGGCGGCAACGACTTTGAACGCCTGTGGCGGCGGGCCCTGCACGACGGTGTGGCCGCGGGCACGGGCGCGCTGGTGGTGCCGAAGAAGGCCGATGGGGAGAACGTGGGCGCCGCACTGCGGGGCTTTGCGTTTGCGGCCGCGCCCGGCGAGTCGAAACTCGATGTTGTTTTCGCCGCCACCAACCACCACGACGGGCGCTACGCCAACAACTCGTGGATCTGCGAACTGCCCGACCCGGTCAGCCGCGTGGTGTGGGACAACCCGGCCTATGTCAGCCCGCGCACGGCCGAGAAACTGGGCCTGATGCAGACGGCCGCGACCGACAAGAAGCCCAAGGCGATGATGGCGGACCTGAAGGTGGGCACGCGGTCGATGCGCATCGGCGTGTGGGCCGTGCCGGGCGTGGCAGACCACACGGTGGTTCTGCCCCTGGGCTGGGGGCGCGAGGCCGTGGGCCTGGTGGGGCAGGGGTGCGGCTTCAACACGTTCGCCGTGCGCACGAGCGATGCGCTGTGGACGGCCGCAGGCGCGACGCTGACGCGGGCCGTAGATGGTGAGAAGTACCCCGTCTCCTGCACGCAGACGCACGGCAGCATGGAAGGCCGCGCCTTGGTGCGCGAGGTGGACCTGCCCGCGTGGCACAAGCACGGCGACGAGCCGACGCAGGTCTCCAAGGATGCGTACGGCCGTGAGAAGAGCCTCGTGTTCGCCGAGCGCCTGGAAGGGGGCGAACTGAGCCACATGCCCGCGCTGGTTGGTGCCTATGCCAACCCGTTCAACGGCTCCGCGGCCAATGCCGACCCCAAGGCCCTGGCGCACGACCCCGCGCACGCGGGCAAGCCGCCCAAGGCCCCCGCGTTCACCGAGAAGCCTCAGTGGGGCATGTCGATCGACCTGGCCACGTGCATCGGGTGCAACGTCTGCACCGTGGCCTGCCAGTCGGAGAACAACATCCCCGTGGTGGGCAAGATCGAGGTGAACAAGGGGCGCGAGTTGCAGTGGATCCGCGTGGACCGCTATTTCAAGGGTTCGGACGAGCACAGCACCAGCGGCGTGTTGTACCAGCCCGTGGCGTGCGTGCACTGCGAGAACGCCCCGTGCGAGACGGTGTGCCCCGTGAACGCGACCGTGCATGGCTCCGAGGGCCACAACTACATGACCTACAACCGCTGCATCGGCACGCGGTACTGCGCCAACAACTGCCCGTACAAGGTCCGCCGCTTCAACTTCTTCGATTACGGCGTGGCCAAGTACAACGGGGCCTACTTCGGGCAGGAGGCTCTCGAGGGTGTGCTGCCCGGGGCGTTGGAAAGCCAACCCAGGGCCGCCAGCAAGATCAACCCCAACCTCATCCCGCCGCGCCTGCGCAAACGGCTCGACGAGATCAGCAAGATGCAGAAGAACCCCAACGTCACCGTCCGCAGCCGCGGCGTGATGGAGAAGTGCAGTTACTGCATCCAGCGCACCAACGAGGCCAAGATCGAACTGAAACTCAGGGGCAAGCCCGACGGGTCGATGTGGCGGCCGGACGACGGCGTGCCCGACGGGTTCGTGCAGACGGCGTGCCAGCAGGCGTGCCCGACGGATGCCATCGTCTTCGGCGATATTCTCGACAAGGCCAGCCGCGTGCATCAGGCCCGCGAGCACCAGCGGAGTTACCTGCTGCTGGGCTACCTGAACACGCGCCCGCGCACCACCTACATGGTGGGCATGAAGAACCCCAATCCCGCGCTCCGTGCGCCGGTCGATGACCCATTCGGCCACCACGGCGGCGACCACACCGGTGTAGGCGGCGACCACGGCACGGTTCCCGAGAACGCGCCCCGCAAGGTTGGCTATGTGAACCCGAGCAAGGCCGGGCGCGATGGGTACGTGATGAGCCTGGCCGTTCTGGGAGCCCACGCATGAGCACGATGCACCCCGACCAACTGGCCGCGGAGCGTCTGGCCGGCATGGCCCGTGCCCCCGAGCGCCCCCGCGTGTGGGATTCCGTCACGGGCGACGGCTCGCTGGTGGATGACCCCGCGGTGCGGGCACCGCTGGTGCTGGGAGACCGGTCCTTCGGCTGGGTCACCGACACGGTCTGCGGCTACATCGAGAAGGGTCCGGGCCGCTGGTGGTTCCCCACGTTCACCATCCTCGCGCTCGTGGCCTCGCTCATGCCCCTGATGATCCTGTACCTGGTCATCACGGGCGTGGGCGTGTGGGGCCTGAACAACCAGGTGGACTGGGCGTGGGACATCACCAACTTCGTCTTCTGGATCGGTATCGGGCACGCCGGCACGCTCATCTCCGCCATCCTCTGCCTCTTCAAGCAGAAGTGGCGTACCAGCATCAACCGCGCCGCCGAAGCGATGACAATCTTCGCCGTGATCTGCGCGGCCACGTTCCCTGGCATCCACGTCGGGCGCATCTGGTTCGCGTGGATGCTCTTCCCCATCCCCAACTCCAACGCCATCTGGCCCAACTTCAAGAGCCCGCTCCTGTGGGACGTGTTCGCGGTCGGCACCTACGGCATCGTCTCGCTCCTGTTCTGGTACATGGGCAT
>CAZNEU010000078.1:0-5045 GCA_964571915.1 uncultured Phycisphaeraceae bacterium | reverse complement strand
CGCTGCACGGCGCCGGCCTTGAACGCGGACGCACCGCCATAGATGTCGCAGATGAACACGCCACCCTTCGCCAGCCGCTCGCGGCAGCGGCGCAGGTACCGCACCAGCACCCGCCGCGCGTGAATCTCACCGATCGAGAAGTTGCCCACGAAGATGACGTCCGCCTTCGGCCCGCGCGGCGTGTCGCTCGCCAGCACATCGCCGCGCACCAGCCTCACCGCCCCCCGCAACGCACCCCGAGCCTGTCGAAGAGCCGTCGTGGCGGCAGCGAGGGGATCCGCATCGATATCCGTGCCCGTGGCACGCCCTCGCTTCACCCTGCGCACCCACTCCCGCGCCAGCGCCGCAGTGCCGCAGAAATCCTCCGCCAGCACACGCGCCTTCGGCGTGCCGGCGTGAATCGCCACCAGCAGCGGCACCAGCGCGCCGGGGTTCTGCACCGTCAGTTCATACAGGTCAAAGCGCGAGAAGCCCCGGGCCCCGTCGCTGACGCTCCGGGCTCGTTGAACGCTCACCGACCGAGGCGACCGATCCTTCGTCACCAGTGCCCGATGCCCAGTGTCGAAGAGTCGCCGTGGCGACCCCAGTGCCTTCTTCTTCTTCCTCACGCCATCCGCACCCATTTGATCAGCGTCCCCAGGTTCGGCGGCTTGCCGTACATCAGCACGCCCACCCGGAAGATCTTCGCCGCGGCCCACGCCATAAACACCACCGAGGCCACACCCAGGCCGATGGAGACGCCGATCTGCCACGGCGGCACCGGAATGCTCCCCGCCGCGGCGGGGATCCGCAGCACCATCACGAACGGGCTGATCGGAGGGGTCATGCTCGCGATCGTCGCGAACATGCCGTTGGGGTCGCGGCTGATAGGCATCCACAGCACCATCGGCACGATCAGCACCAGCATCACCGGGGTCATCAGGGCCTGGGCCTCGCGCATGTCGCTCACGGCCGAGCCGATGGCCGCCATCATGCACGCCACCAGCGCAAAGGCGATCAGGAAGAACACGCCCAGATACACCAGATTCGTCAGGTCAATGATGTGGATGAGTTTGGTGAAGAACAGCGACCCCACGCCCAGCCCGGCGTACAGCCCCAGCACCAGCAGACCCACGCACATCTGCCCCATGATCTTTCCGATCAGCAGTTGCCGGCTCGAAACCGCCGACAGCAGCACCTCCATCACGCGGCTGCTCTTCTCCTCGATCGTCGTGGTCAGCAGATACTGCCCCGCCGTGAACACGCTGATCCACAGCAGCATCATGAACGCCATCGGCATCACGACACCAAACTCACCCACGCCCTTCTTGTTGCCCGTGGCCGTCACCTCCTCGGCATCCACCGTGGGACGCCGGATCATCGCCCTGATCCTGTCGCGCACGGCCCCGAACCCGCCCGCGTCCAGCCGCGCATCCACGATGCTCTCGCCGACCTTGCGATCGATGTTGCCCTTCAGTTGCGGGTCCAACTTCGCCCGCACCGACAGTTTCTGCGTGCCGTACGTCCCGTCGTCCCTCGGCACCACCGCCCCCGCCGGCACCACCACCAGGGCCAGGCGCTTGGCCACCTGCGCTTCCGGTGCCGCGTCCTTGCTCGCGGCGTCCTGCCAGATGCGTTCCTCCTCCTTCTTCACGTCCGCATCCGGCCCCAGCACCTCGAGGCGAATGTCCGTCTGCGCAGCCGCCATCTTCAGCGCCATCTCGGCCTGCGGGTTGCCCTCCACCATCGCCCCCATGGGCGACGCGCCGACAACCTGCTTCACCTGCTCGGCACGCTCCGCCGCGTCCTTGGCCTGCTGCTCGGCGCTGAACCGCTTCTTCATCCCCTCCGCCACCGCCTGACCCGGTGTCTGATCGATCAGGGCCACCGTGCCCTGCACCTTCGGCCCGTCGCGGCTGAAGAGCGCCGTGGCCCCGATGATCGCCACAAAGATGATCAGCGGCATCACGAAGAACCCGAACACAAAACTCTTCGTGTACGCCGTGGACGCGAACTCTCGATAAGCCACCAGCAGTGTCCGGATCATGCCAGCACCCCCGCCGCGGCGGCCTTCACGGCCGCTTCGTTCGCGTTCCCGTGGCCCGCGCCCCCGGTCGCCCCCACCAGTTCAATGAACACATCCTCGAGTTTGATCCGCTTCACCTCAAGCCTCCGCACCGGCCCCGCCGCGAAGAGCGACCGCATCGCGTCCTCAACCCCCACCCGCTCGTCAAAGCGCATCTCGTACGCGCTGCCCACACGCTCGGCCCGCAACAGGCCCGCCGCCGCGCGGAACGGCTCGATGCCCGTCGCCTCGTCCATCGGCTCCACGATCAGCGTGTGCGGCTCGAACCTGGAGCGGATGCCCGCCATGGTCTCGTCCAGCACCTTCACGCCGCGGTTGATCATCAGCACGTGGTCGCACAACTGCTCGGCGTGCTCCATCACGTGCGTGCTGAAAACAATGGTGCGGCCCTGCCGGTGCTGCTCGTCCACCAGGTCGCGCACCAGGCGCGCGTTCACCGGGTCCAGCCCGCTGAAGGGCTCATCCAGAATGATCAGGTCGGGCTCGTGGAACACGCTGGCCACGAACTGCACCTTCTGCTGCATGCCCTTGCTCAGTTCCTCGCACTTCTTCCTGGCCACGTCGGCCAGCCCCACCTTCTCCAGCCACATGGGCACGCGCCGCTTCACCTCGCCCGCGCTCAGCCCCTTCAGCCGCCCCATGTACCCCAGGAACGGCGCCACCTTCATCTTGCGATACACGCCCCGCTCCTCCGGCAGATACCCGATCCGGTCCTTGCTCTCCACGGCGCTGGCCTTGCCCAGCACACGGATATCCCCCGAGTCCGGGAACAGGATCGACATGACCATGCGGATCGTGGTCGTCTTCCCCGCCCCGTTGGGACCCAGGAACGCGCACACGCTCCCCGCGCGGATCGCCAGGTCCATGTCCGTCACCGCCACCTTCGGCCCGAAGGTTTTGCGAACCGCTTGCATCACCACAGCATCAGGCATGACGTATTCCCCAGGCACCTTGCTCACCATCGCCACGCGGCCCGCGCCGCGGCGCGATCGTATCGGGCCCGCGCGGTCCCGTCGCCGCTCCCCGGAATCTCCCTCTCGCTCGCCCTACCTTCTACCGATGTCGCACGCCGCGGTTTCGGGATTACCGGCGCTCTCCCCGGGCCTGCTTACAAAACTCGAGTCCATCGAGGCGGAGTTCTCACGCCTGGAGCAGGAACTGCGCGATGAGGCCGTGCAGGCCGACCACCGCGCCGTGCGCGACCGCACCATCCGCAAGGCCGCCATCGAGCCCCTCGCCACCGGCCTGCGCCGCTACCGCGCCCTCTGCGCCGAGGCCGTTGAACTCGACCGCGAGGCCCGCACCGGCAACGACCCCGAACTCGCCGCCCTCGCCCGCGACGAACTCCCCGCCGTCCTCGCCCAGGCCCGCGAAACCATCGGCACCATCAAGGCCGCGCTCGTCCAGTCCGACGACAACCGCATCGGCTCCGTCATCGTCGAGATTCGCGCCGGCACCGGCGGCGACGAAGCCGCCCTCTGGGCCAGAGACCTGCTGGACATGTACACCCGCTACGCCGCGCGGCGTGCCTGGACGCTCGAAACCCTCGACCTCACCGTCGAGTCGGGCGGCGGGGGTGGTGGTGGCGGTGTCCGCAGCGCCACGCTCAACCTGCGCGGCCCCGGCGTCTGGACGGCCATGAACTTCGAGGCCGGTGTCCACTCCGTCAAGCGCGTCCCCGCCACCGAGGCCCAGGGAAGGGTCCACACCAGCACGGCCACGGTCGCCGTCCTCCCCGAGCCCGAAGAGGTGGACATCAAGGTGGACTGGCAGAACGACGTGGAGGAGTTCGCCACCACCTCGCAAGGCCCCGGCGGCCAGAACGTGAACAAGGTCGCCACCGCCGTGCAGATCAAGCACAAGCCCAGCGGCATCATCATCCGCATGATGGAGAGCAAGAGCCAGCAGCAGAACCGCGAGCGCGCCCGCCGTCTGCTCGTGGCCCGCCTGCACGAGGCCGAGCGCCAGAAGAAGCACGCGGCCCGTTCCGCCGCGCGTTCCGCCCAGATCGGCGGGGGCGAACGCAGCGAGAAGGTGCGAACCTACCGCTACAAAGAGGGCATCGTGGCCGACGAGCGCCTCCCCGACGAGTACACACTGCGCGATGTGCAGGCCGGCGACTTCGACCGCCTCCACGCCGCGCTCATCGAGGCCGAGACCGCCCGCCGCCTCGAAACCCTCTGACACATTTTCGGTAGACTCCGCCATCTTGGGTACCCCCACTCTCCACGCGGAGGCCTGTCATGGCTGAGTCCACGTTCAACCAACCCACCAACCGCCCGTCCCCCGCACCAGCAACCCTCGCCCCCGTCGCCCCGGCAGACCGCATCCACACCATGGACGTGGCCCGCGGCTTCGCCCTCCTGGGCATCCTCTGCGTCAACATCTGGGCCTTCGCCTTCCCGCTGGGCGTGATGTTCTCGCCCGATCCCCGCCCGGGAGACGGTCCCCTGGGCATCGCCCTGCACACCTTGGAGCGCGTGTTCTGCATGGGTAAGTTCTACCCGCTCTTCATCCTCCTCTTCGGCATGGGCCTGGCCGTGCAGCAGGTGCGCGCCAGGGCCGCGGGGCGGCCGTACCACGCGCTCCAGGCGCGCCGCCTGCTCGTGCTCGCGGGCATCGGCCTTACGCACATCGTCGCCCTCTGGTACGGAGACATCCTCCTCACCTACGCCCTCATCGGCCTGGCGGTCTTCTGGGCGCTGGGCGCGAGGCCGCGCGTGCTGCTCCCCGTCGCGCTCGTGCTGATCCTCCTTGGTGCCATCCTCTCCGGCGTCTTCATGGGCTTCACCGCGGGCAGCGAGCCGTCCACACCGCCCGACCAGGCCTCCTCCGCCGCGTGGGTGATGCCCCCCGAGCCCTTCACACTCGAAGGCGGCTCCCCCGCCCGCCACATGCTCCATGCCATGCAGTCGGAGGGCTTCAAAGGCCCCAACGACCCGCGCTGGATGGACGGCGAGGCCATCGGCCTGCGCGACGG
>CAZNEU010000077.1:0-2940 GCA_964571915.1 uncultured Phycisphaeraceae bacterium | reverse complement strand
CGCTCACGTGGCTCTCATCGATAATCAGCAGCCAGTCGTTCAGATTCGGCGGTGTGTGCTTGCGGCCGCGCTCGGGGCCGAACTCGGGTGCATCGGGCCTGACTGGGGCGGATGCTTCCTCTGGTGGGGCGGACATCCTGTCCGCCGACATGAGTCTGTCAAGCGCCGGAGTGGCGGACGGGACGTCCGCCCCACCAGGGCCACCCCCCCCCCCAACACCCGCCCCCCCACCCATTCCGTGTGCGGTTCCCGCGGCCGGCGCGTAATCCAGATAGTCCAGCAGCGTCCACGGCCGCTCCCCCGGCAGCCGCCCATCCAGGTGCCGCGAGTAGTTCTCGATGCCGTTGCAGATGCCCGTCTCCTCCAGCATCTCCAGGTCATACTTCGTGCGGGCCATCAGCCGCTGCGCCTCCAGCAGCCTCCCCTCACTCCGCAACTGGTCCACGCGCCCCTTCAACTCTTCCCGAATCCCCTCCAGAATCGTCTGCATGCGCGACTCATCCGTCACATAGTGCGCGGCCGGAAACAGGAAAAACCTCCGCTCCTCGCTCAGCAGTTCTCCGCTGGTGGGGTTCACGATGCTGATCCGTTCCACCGCATCGCCGAAGAGTTCCACACGAACCGCGAAACTTTCGTACGCGGGGAACACCTCGATCATGTCGCCGCGCACGCGATACTGCCCGCGCGCAAACTCCATCTCGCTGCGCTTGTACTGCATCGCGGTGAGCGAGAGCAGCAGATCTCTCCGCACGGTCGGCGCTCCCACCGCCAGGCTCAGCACCCGCGCGGCGTACGTCTCCGGCGAACCCAGGCCGAAGATGCAACTCACGCTCGCCACCACGATGGTGTCGCGCCGCGAGAGAATGTTGCTCGTGGCCGCCAGCCGCAGGCGGTCGAGGTCGTCGTTGCGGGAACTGTCCTTCTCGATGTAGATGTCGCGCGCGGGGATGTACGCCTCGGGCTGGTAGTAGTCGTAGTACGACACGAAGTAACTCACCGCGTTGTGCGGAAACAGTTCCTTCATCTCCTCGTACAACTGGGCCGCCAGCGTCTTGTTGTGGCTGAGAATGAGCGTGGGCTTCCCGAGGTTGGCGATCACGTTCGCCATCGTGAACGTCTTGCCCGTGCCGGTGGCCCCCAGCAGGCACGAGAACCGCTCGCCGCCCCCGATCCGCTTCGTCAGCGATTCAATCGCCCCGGGCTGGTCGCCCGTGGGCTTGAAGGGCGACACGACCTGAAACGGTCGCCCAGCGCGAGATGTTCCGCTTTCGGGCACGGCCTGAGCGTACGGCTGCCGCGCGGCACCGGCACGTGGCGCACCCAACGCTTACGGAGGCCCGGGTGCCGGCCCGGGCTCTCTCGCTGGGGGCACACCTGTGGCCGGGCGTGCCTCTTTTGCCGGCCCGCCTCGCCCATAGCCCAGCCACTCCGGCAGGTTCTTCTCGCACCAGTCGCGGTACTCGGCCATGCTCTCAAACGAGCGATACTTCGCGTCGTCGAGCACGGGCTTGTACGTCTTGATGAACGCGTACTTGAAGCGCCGCTCCGGCGTTCGCTTGGCCGCGGCCTCAAAGTCGGCGATCCACTCGCGCGGCACGGGTTCGTGGCCCCCGGCGGGCCCCTTGGCGACCATGACTGATTGTAGATCAACCGCGAGCCCTCACCCCTTCATCGCCGCGATCAACTCCAGCGAGTTCAGAGCACCCGCGTGAACGCCTCGATTGTCATGCCGACATCCTCGGTCACGATCTTCTGGAGCAGGCCGCGAGGAACGTCTCTGCCGCTATGGACGGCCACGGTTGTGCGCCGCCCGTCCGCGTGTTCCAATCTTCTGTGCGAGCCGCGCGACCGCACCTCGACGAACCCCAGCCGTCGCAGCGCCGCCAGCAACGCGCGGGCCGAGATCGCGGGCACCCGACTCATCGCACGATCTCAAGGTCGCGCAGGCCGATAAAGCGGTTCCCGTTCGCGCCGGGTTTCTCGTCTTCCAGGCACAGCATCGCCGCCTCGGCCACGTTCGCCATCGCCTCATCGAGCGTGTAGCCGTACGACCGGCACCCTTGCAGCGTCGGCACGCTGACGATGAACACGCCATCCTCATCCTGCTCCACCACCACCGGCAGGTGGATACTCGACTGACGCTTGGGTCGGGCCTTGCCGGGCACGCGAGCCGTGGCCCTGCGAGGGCGAGGGCTGCGTGCCACCTTTCGACTTGAACGGCGTGAGGCCATGGATAATCCTATGTCCAACGGTCCACGCCCCTCCCGCACCCTGGCCCCACGTCACCCCTTCACCGCCGCCAGCAACTCGCGCGGCTGCCGACGCATCAGCCGCATCACGCTCGGCACCGCCGCCCCCAGCGTGATCGCCGTCATGAGCGCGCAGCCCGCCGCGATCGCCGGCCAACTGGGCCGCACGCTCAGCACAAGGCCGATGAGCGCCCGCGACACCCGGGTGCCCGCCCACGCCGCCGTCAGCCCCAGGCCCGTGCCCAGCAGGCACGCCGCCAGCGCAATAATCAGCGCCTCGCCGATCACCAGCCTCCCCAGCAGCCCCCGCTGGCCGCCCACCGCTCGCAGCACACCAAACTCAAACTGCCGCGCCTGGATGCCCGCCACGATCAGGTTCGCCACGCCCAGGCACGCGATCAGCATGGCACCGACGGCGATCAGCGAGAACATCAGCAACGCTCCCCCCACCACCTCGTTGATCCGGGCCTTCATCTCCGTGGCGCTCACGGCCAGCAGAATGCCCCCGCCCACCGCCGCGCGGATGCGTTCCATCGCCGCCGCGCTGCCGCCCGCGGCCGCCCGAGCCGCGCCGCAACGCGTAACGGCGGACCCGCACGGGATAGAACGACTCCAGCGCCTCAATCGGGGTGTTCAGCGAATTCGTCATGTGAGTGTGGATGCCGTCGAGGCCGTCGAGCGTGGCGCGCGC
>CAZNEU010000076.1:0-7178 GCA_964571915.1 uncultured Phycisphaeraceae bacterium | reverse complement strand
CATGTGCGGCCGCGTGTGTACGCCCGCTGCCGCGCGGCGGTCATCACCACCGGCGATGAACTCGTGCCGCCGGAAGCCACACCCGAGCCCTTCGAGATTCGCAACAGCAACGGGCCTGCGGTGAGCGCGGTGCTTGCGGCCCACGCATGGATCGAACTCGCCTCCATCGAGCACGTGCGCGATGACCGCGGGTGCCTCGGCGAAGCGCTTCGTAGCGCGATCGCCCGCGCCGACGCGGTGGTGCTCACGGGGGGCGTATCGATGGGCCACCGCGACCCGGTGCGCAGCGCGATCGAATCGGCCGGGGCCGAGATCATCTTTCACGGCCTGCCGCAACGGCCCGGCAAGCCCATGCTCGGCGCTATTGCGGTAAGAGCGGATGGCGCCCGTGTGCCCGTCTTCGGTCTGCCCGGCAACCCCCTGTCGGCACTGGTGACCTCCACGCGCATCGTGATCCCCGTGCTCGCCGCGTGGGCGGGCGTGGTGCGCTGGTGCGCGCCGGCGTGCGTCCGGCTCGCCAACCCCCACGGGCGAACGCTGGACCTTTGGTGGCACCGGCTGGTGCGTCTGAACGAACAGGGTGAGGCGGAACTGGTGGATGGCCGCGGCTCGGGCGACATCGTTGGCGGGGGGCGCTCTGACGGGTTCGTTGAGGTTCCCCCGCACACGGGCGTGGAGGCGGACGGGGCTTCCGCGCGCTATCCGTACTACCCCTGGCCGACCTGATCTCGCGCATCGGCTTCGTCCCTCCAACGATGCACGCGGAGCACGCCCATGACCAACCCGCACACTCCGCCAAACGCCCCGCACCCGCCCTCCCCAACGCTCTCGCACGCTGCGCCCGACGGCCGCGCACGCATGGTGGATGTGGGCGACAAGCCCATGACGGCCCGCTCGGCCACAGCCGCGGGGTTCGTGCGAATCTCCGGTGTGCTCGAAGAGCGCATCCGCGAGAACTCGCTCGCCAAAGGCTCCGTGCTGGAGGTGGCCCGCCTGGCGGGGATCCTCGCCGCCAAACGCACCGATGAACTGATCCCGCTCTGCCACACCCTGCCGCTCGACGCGGTGGAAGTACTGGCCGAGTTGCAGTCCGGGCGTGTATGTGTCATCGCGACCGTGCGCACGCGGTCTCGCACCGGCGTGGAGATGGAGGCACTCACCGCCGTGGCCGTGGCCTGCCTCACCGTCATCGACATGGGCAAGGCCGTGGACAAGGGCATGGTGATCGAAGGCCTGCGCGTGCTGGAGAAACGCGGCGGGCGCGGCGGCCCCTATGCGGCCCCGGCGAGCGAACCGGGGCCGGGCGCATGACCGAACCACTTCCAGCCGGTGCGCCGGCCCAGCCCATCCGCGCCGCGGTGCTCACGGTGAGCGACCGCTGCTCGCGCGGCCAGACCCAGGACACCTCGGGTCCTGCGCTGACGGACATGCTCCGCTCGCGCCTGGGGGCGCTGATTGTGGCAACCCGCTGCTTGCCGGATGAGGCGGACCAACTCGCACACTGCTTTGTTGAATGGTCCCGACCGGAGGCCGGAATCGACCTGGTTCTGAGCACCGGCGGAACGGGCCTGGCCCCGCGCGATGTTACGCCCGAGGCGGCCCGGCGCGTGCTGGAGCGCGAGCACAGCGGCCTGATGGAACTGGCCCGCCTGCGCTGCATGAGCAAGACCGCGCGGACGTTTCTCTCGCGCGGCATCGCGGGAACGATCGGGCGAACGCTGATCCTCACGCTCCCCGGCTCGCCGCGCGGTGCCACCGAGAACCTCGAAGCCCTGCTGGACATCCTCCCGCACGCGATTGCAACCCTGCGGGGCGAGGTCCAGGACGACGGCCGGCCGGACGCAACGGCACTCTCCGGAAAGGTGATCCGCCACGACCGCTGAGCACGGTTCGCGTGTATGCTGGGTCCGTGGTTGGCGATTCCTTCAACCTGCGCAGCCGTCGCGTGGCCACGCCCACGGGGGTGGTTCCAGCAACGATCGAGGTGCGCGGCGGCCGGATCGGTTCGGTTCGCAGGGCCGATTCTGCCACGAATCCGTCCGCCCCGCACGGCGCTTCGGCCGGCACCACCACCACATTCGACGTTGGCGACCTTGCCGTGCTGCCGGGTGTCATCGATGCCCACGTTCACATCAACGAACCGGGCCGGACGGAATGGGAGGGCTTTCTGACCGCCGGGCGTGCCGCGGCCGCCGGTGGCGTAACCACCATGGTCGTGATGCCGCTCAACTGTTCACCCGTGGCCACAACGGTCGCGGCGCTGCTCGCCGAGGCGGATGCCGCGGCCGCAACGTGCTCGGTTGACTACGGCCTGTGGGGCGGCGTGGTGCCGGGGAACACCGAGCACCTCGAACCGCTCTGGCGGGCCGGTGCGCTGGGCTTCAAGTGCTTTCTTGCCGACTCCGGGATTGACGAGTTCCGCAAGGTCTCGGCGTCTGATCTCGACTCGGCCATGCCGGTGCTGGCCCACCTGCCGCCGCGCGGCGCGCTGCTGTTGGTCCACGCGGAAGACCAACGAGCGATCGCGCAGGCCCGCGGCCGGTCGGGGCTTGATGCCGCACCGCGGAGTTATGCCGCGTACCTGGCCTCACGGCCCGCATCGGCCGAGACGGCCGCCATCGGGCTGATGATCGACCTGTGCCGCAAGCACGGCGCGCGCGTCCACATCGTTCATGTGGCCACGAGCGAGGCCCTGCCGGCGCTGGCAAGCGCGCGGCGCGAGGGCCTGCCCGTGAGCGCGGAAACGTGCCCGCACTACCTCGCCTTTGCCGCGGAAGACATCCGCGACGGGCAGACCGTGTTCAAGTGCGCGCCCCCCATCCGCGCGCGGGCCGACCGGGACGGCCTGTGGGCGGCCCTTGCCGACGGCACGCTCGATCTCATCGCCAGCGACCACTCCCCCTGCCCGCCCGAACTCAAGCACCTCGACACGGGCGACTTCGCCCAGAGTTGGGGCGGCATCTCCTCGCTTCAACTCACCCTGTGCGTGGCGTGGACGCACGCCCACGCACGAGGGTTCGGACTTTCCGACATCGCCCGGTGGCTCGCGCTCGCGCCCGCGCGGCTGGCGGGGATCGACTCGTTCAAGGGCCGCATCGCGCCCGGCTACGACGCCGACCTCACCATCTTCGACCCCGACGCGCTCTGGACCGTTCGGGCAGCGGAACTGGAGCACCGCCACAAGGCCACTCCGTATGATGGTGCCGCGCTCCGGGGGCGTGTGAGGGCCACGCTCGTGCGCGGGCAGCAGGTTTTTCGGTGCCCGACCTTCGCAGGCCTGGCACCCCTGGATCGTGAAGGCGCGGCGAAGGAGGCGACGGGACGATGGGTCAAGCGGACACGGACGTGAGCGGCCTCGCGGACCTGATGGACCTTGCCTCTTCGCGCCTCGGCGGGCGCGCCCTCATCGCCAGCGACGACTTCTTTGCCGCCAAGGAGAACCTGCTCAAGCCCGGGCGCGCCGTCTTCATCGCCGACAAGTTCACCGAGCGGGGCAAGTGGATGGACGGGTGGGAGAGCCGCCGCAAGCGCGGCCCGGGCCACGACTGGTGCGTCATCGCGCTCGGGCGACCCGGCTCGGTCCGCGCGGTGCTGGTCGACACCGGGCACTTCAACGGCAACCAGCCGGAGGCGTGCTCGGTTGACGGGGCGGCCTTGGCCGACGTGGCCGACATGGCCGACGTGGCCGACGAAGCGTCCCTCACCAGCCCCGGCATCGCCTGGACACCGCTGGTGCCGCACACCGCGCTCGGACCCGACCGCGAACACATCATCCGTTCGCTTCCGGGCACCGCGGGCCGGCGCTGCACGCACGTGCGCCTCAACATCTTTCCCGACGGGGGTGTCGCGCGATTCCGCGCCTTCGGCGAGGTCCTGCCGGAGTGGGCCGCACCCGCCAGGCCGGGCGACCTGATCGACCTGGCCGCGGCAGAGAACGCGGGGCTGGTCATCGCGTCCAACAACATGCACTTCGGGTCGTGCCACAACCTCATCATGCCCGGGCGAGCCTTGAACATGGGCGACGGGTGGGAGACCCGCCGCAAGCGGGGTCTGAAGGGCGGCGAGTTCGACTGGACCATCGTGCGGCTGGGCCGGCGCGGGACCATCAGAAAGGTTGAAGTTGACACCAACCACTTCAAGGGCAACTTCCCGGAGAGTTGCATGATCGAGACGGCCGATGTCGCATCCCACCCCCCCGCGTCGGACGGACGCGGGAAGGCGTTCCAGCCGCAAGACTTCCTGTGGCGTGTGCTGCTGCCACGCACACCGCTCAGCGCCGACACACGCCATTTCTTTGAGGCCGAACTCGACCGGGATGCCTCGAACAACCCCTGCACGCACGCACGCCTGTGCATCTTCCCCGACGGCGGCATCAGCCGCCTGCGCCTGCTCGGCACCGTTTCGACCTGATCGCACCACGCCATGGGCACAACCCCTCCCACGCAGGCTCTTGATGACGGGCTGGCCCGGCTTCATGCCATGAGTACCGCGGCGGCCCGGGCGGCGTTCCACACCTGCTGCGGTTCAGCCCGGTGGGCGGACCTGATGACACGCGCGCGTCCATTCACCAACCGCGAGGCCCTCTTCCGGCAGGCCGAGCAGGCGTGGTTCGGGCTCGAGCGCGATGCGTGGCTCGAGGCCTTCGCTCATCACCCGCGCATAGGCCAGCGCGACCTTGCCGGGGCCGGCTTCGCGAACACCGCCGCGCAGGCCGCACGCGAGCAGTCGGGCATGGCCGCGGCGAGCGACACCCAGCGGCAGGAGTTCCACACGCTCAACGCCGAGTACGAGGCCCGGTTCGGCCATGTCTTCCTCATCTGTGCCACGGGCAAGACCGCGGGCTTTATGCTTGCCCGCCTCAACGAACGCCTCAAGAACGACCCCGCCACCGAGTTGCTCACCGCTGCGAAGGAGCAGGCAATGATCCTCCGCATTCGCCTGGAAAGGATGCTCAACGCATGAGCGGCATCAGCACGCACGTTCTGGATACCTCCCGCGGCACACCGGCCGCGGGCGTTGGCATTACGCTTGACCGCCGGACGGCCACCGGCGCGTGGGAGACGCTGGCCACCACGGCCACCGACCTTGACGGGCGCGGCAAGTCGCTCCTCCCCGTCGGAACCGCCCTCGCCGTCGCCACCTATCGCCTCCGGTTCGACACGGCGGGCTACTTCGCGGCCTCCGGCGTCCGGGCCTTCTTCCCGAGCGTGGAGGTGGTCTTCGCGGTCGATGATGCCGCGCGGCACCACCACGTGCCGCTCCTGCTCAGCCCGTTCGGATACTCCACCTATCGGGGAACCTGATCCATGGCCCGCCGACCCGCACGCCCCAAGGCACTCGCCCGGCTGGGGCAGAACAACTACGGCAAGTCGCTCGTGCGGATGGTGAAGGTCTCGCGCGAGCCACGCTCCCGCAGGCACACCGTGCAGGAACTCAGCGTGGATATCGCCCTGGAGGGCGACTTCGACGCCATCCACACGCGCGGCGACAACCGCCTGTGCCTTCCCACCGACACGATGAAGAACACGGTGTATGCGCTGGGCAAGGACCACCCCATCGACACGATCGAATCTTTCGCCCTGCACCTGGCCCGCCACTTTGTGCGCAGCAACCCACAGGTTTCCTCCGCGGCGGTTCACATCACGCAAGTGCCGTGGGACCGCCTGACCCTGCGCGGGCGCGAGCACCCCCACTGCTTCACCAAGGGCACGGAGGAACGCCAGACCTGCCGCGCCACGGCGACGCGCGCCGGTGCCGCCATCACGTCCGGCATCGAGGGTATGGTGATCCTCAAGTCCACCGACTCGGCCTTCAGCGGCTACCCGAAAGACCGCTTCACCACGCTGCCGGAGACCCGCGACCGGATGTTCTGCACAAGCGTTTCGGCCCACTGGGAATCCACCCGCGCAAGCACCGCCCGCGCACCCTTCGCCGCCGACCGCGCCGCGGTGCGGCGTGCCCTGGTCGAAACCTTCGCCGCGCACAAGAGCGAATCGGTGCAGCAGACGCTCTACGCCATGGCCGAGGCCGCGCTCGTCGCCCGCCGCAACATAAGCAGCATCCGCCTCTCCATGCCCAACAAGCACTGCCTGCTCGTGAATCTCAGGCCCTTCGGGATGGAGAACGCGAACGAGATCTTCGTGCCCACCGACGAGCCGCACGGCCTGATCGAGGCGACCGTTCATCGTCGCCCATGAGCGACCGTTCAGGGCTGCTTGCCTGCCCTTGCCAGCCGGTCGGCCACGATCTTGATGAACGAGCGTGTGGCGATCTCCTCCGCACTCAGGCCCGTCGCGCCCGCCTGCTCCATGGTGATCGCCCGCCGCCGCAGGCCCTGAATAAAGAAGGTCAGCAGGCCCTGCGCCGTGGCGGCATCATCAAACACGCCCCCCAACTCCCCCCTCACCAGCGTGGCCCGGGCCGACTTCTCCACAAAGTTGCGGAGCCGGTAGGCGGCCTCGGGCAGATACTCCAGAAAGTAGGAGTACACCGCCGCGTAGCGGATGGGGAGTTGCGCCGGGTTGAGGTCCCACCCTTGATACCAGCCGTGCGCGAGCGAACGCCGCACGTGCTGAAAGTTGAGCCGCCACGCGGCGTGCACCGCCGTGCGGTTCTCCGCCATCTGCTGCGGGCTGAGCGGGCCGGCATCGCCGGCACGCCGCACCGGCGCGGGCATGATGTTGGTCGCGCCGTCCGAGAGGTGCAGGCCCGTCCCGCTCAGGGCCACCTGCATCACGTGGCGAGCAAAGTCGCACGCCCCGTGGTCGATGCGCTGCTCCTGCGCCGTTACGCCGCAACTGGCGGTGTAGTCGTACACGCCCAGCGCCCCGGCCACACACCGGCCCCGGGCCGCGCGAACAAAGTCCGGCAGGGGGCACCGGCCGTCGGCCGCGATGACCGACTGCGTGGTCTCCACCATGAACTCCATCTTCAGCGAGCCTGCCGGGAACGCGCCCGCGCCCTCGAAGACTTCAAAGAGGTCGATCAGCTTGGAAACCTGCTGGGACGAAACCAGTTTCGGCAGCATCACCACAAAGTGCTCGGGCAGCCGCCCGCCCGTGCGCTGCGAGAGGGCCGTCAAAAAAAGATCCAGCGTGCGGATGCCCCGCGCGTGCGTGTCGGCCCCGAAGTTCTTGATGCGGATGCCGATGAAGGGCGGCAGCGAACCCGCCTGCATC
>CAZNEU010000075.1:0-5525 GCA_964571915.1 uncultured Phycisphaeraceae bacterium | reverse complement strand
GCCCTCGCCGTCGCAGATGCGCTCGAAACTGTCGAGCGATTCCTCAAGCGTGGTGGTGATGCCGGGGAAGCCCGTGAAGACCTCCGCGACGTAGAAGGGCTGGCTGAGAAAGCGTTCGATCTTGCGGGCCCGGGCCACGGTCTTCTTGTCCTCTTCGCTCAGTTCGTCCACGCCCAGAATGGCGATGATGTCCTGCAGGTCTTTGTAGCGCTGCAGAATGATCTGCACGCGCCGGCTCACGGCGTAATGCCGCTCGCCCACGATGTCGGCCGACAGAATGCGGCTGCTGGAGCCGAGCGGATCGACGGCGGGGAAGATGCCCTTCTCGGCGATGCCGCGCTGGAGCACGACCGACGCGTCAAGGTGGCTGAAGGCGGTGGCCGGGGCGGGGTCGGTGTAATCGTCCGCGGGCACGTAAATGGCCTGCACGCTCGTGATGGCGCCCTTGTTGGTGCTGGTGATCCGCTCCTGCAACTCGCCCATCTCGGTGCTGAGCGTGGGCTGGTAGCCCACGGCGCTGGGCATGCGGCCCAGAAGGGCCGACACCTCGGACCCCGCCTGCGTGAAGCGGAAGATGTTGTCCACGAACATGAGGGTTTCTTTGCCCGACTCATCGCGGAAGGCCTCGGCCATGGTGAGGGCGCTCAGGGCCACGCGCAGACGCGAGCCGGGCGGCTCGTTCATCTGCCCGAACACCATGGCCACCTTGTCCAGCACGTGGCACTTCTTGCCGGCGGAGTCGATGTACTCGGCCTCCTTCATCTCGCGCCACAGGTCGTTGCCCTCGCGGGTGCGCTCGCCCACGCCGGCGAACACGCTGTAGCCGCCGAAGTTGCGGGCCACGCGCGCGATGAGCTCCTGGATGATGACGGTCTTGCCCACGCCGGCCCCGCCGAAGAGGCCGATCTTGCCGCCGCGCACGAAGGGGCACAGCAGGTCGATGACCTTGATGCCGGTGGGGAGGAGTTCCGTCCGCGGGGTGAGTTGGCTGAAGTCGGGGGGGTGCTTGTGAATCGGGCTGGTCTTGCTCGCGGCGATCGGCCCGCCCTTGTCGATCGTCTCTCCCAGCAGGTTGAAGACGCGGCCCAGCACGCCCTCACCCACGGGCACGCGCACCGAGTCGCCCGTGTCAAGGCACGTCATGCCGCGGCGCAGGCCATCGGTGGAACCCAGGGCCACGGCCCGCACGCGCCCGCCGCCCAGGTGCTGCTGCACCTCGCCGGTGAGGCGCAGTTTGCCCACGGGCGTGTCGGCATCAATCTTCACGGCGTTGTAGATCGCCGGAAGATTGTCCTCGGGGAACTGAGCGTCAAAGGTGGAGCCGATGACCTGGGTGATCGTGCCGGTGGTAGACATGCCGAAACTTCCTCGAATGCTCAGGACGGAATACGAACAGGCCCCGAGTCTATGGCCGGGATTCCCGCGTGAACCGTAAGAATAGCGGCCATTTTCTCGCTTGACCACCCCGCGCAGCCTTGCACATCGCAGAAGTCGTGGTATATTCGGTTTGATCCTGGGATGCCGGTGTGTTCCGGTCTGGATCGAGGAAGAGGATCGAAATCGAGGAGGGAAGCCCATGAAGCGTTCAGTTTTGTTGTGCCTTGCCGTACCCGCGGTGGCATTCGCGGCGGTGGCCCAGGGGCAGGTGATCGCCCCTGAGTTTGCCGGGTCGTACGCGTTCACCGATCTGGGCGGCGTGCCGATGCTGCCCGGGCCCGCGGGCGGGTTGACGCTGCTGGCGGGCGATCCGAACACGCTGTTGATCGGCGGCGCGGCGAACACGGCGGACGGGGCGATCTACGCTGTGCCGCTGATCCGCGACGGCGCGGGCCACATTGTCGGCTTCGGCGGCGACGCGACGTTCTACACCGAGGGCGCGTTCAACGACGGCGGCCTGGTGTACGGCCCTGGCGGCGTGCTGTTCGCCTCGCGCTGGCCGGTGAACCAACTCGGGCAGACATTGCCCGGAAGCCCCGTTACCAACAAGATCATTGACTTGGCACCCTTCGGTGTGGAGGGTTCGCACTCCGCGATCAACTTCGTTCCGACCGGCTATCCCGGTGCGGGGCGCGCGAAACTCAACACGTGGGCTGGCGGCCAGTGGCTCGATGCGGTGTTCGCGCCGGATGGGCTGGGCACCTACGACCTGCTGTCAGCCACGGATGTTCCCGCGTCGCGGCTGCCCGGCGGCCCGGAAGGGTGGGCCTATGTGCCCCTGGATGCCCCTGTGTTCGGTGCCACGCCCACGATGATCCTCTCCGAGTTCAGCGCCGGTGCGGTCTCGGTCTACGACCTGGACATCAATGGCGACCCGATCGTGGCCAGCCGCCGCCTGTTCATGGACGGCTTGTTCGGCGCCGAGGGCGCGTTCATCGACCCCGTTACCGGCGACTTCCTCTTCTCCACATTCGGCGGTGGCGACCGCGTGGTCGTGGTTACGGGCTTCGGCATTCCCACGCCCGGCGCGGCCGGTGCGCTCGCCCTCGGCGGCCTGCTGGCGGCACGCCGGCGGCGGCGCTGAGGCGACCCGGGCCGGTTCAGTTTCACTCACGCACGAGGGCGGGCTTCCAAGCCCGCCCTTTTTCATTCAGCCACCGGCACGGAGCGCCGCGGCACGACCATGCCGCCGCGGGCGTGCCGCGGGGGTGCCGGGGGCGGCCAGCCGCGGCGGTTGCGCTTCACCAGTTTGCTATCCTGCCTCGAACCCCCGACAATCACCCACGCATGGCGATCGATCACGAACTCACATTCTGCTCCCAAGCCGCCGGGTGGATGAACGAAATCCTCACGGCCCGGCCGGAACTCCCTTTCGGTCAGGTCAAGATCGAGCAATCGGTGCGCGGCTCGCGGAAACGCCGCGACCTCACCATCTACGACCGCGCCGGGGGCGTCGCCATCACGGGCGAGGTCAAACTGCCCTACATGCCCGACGGCATGAACCCCTACAACAACGACGTTGTAGACGATGCCGTGAAGAAGGCGGTGCGGGTCGGCGCGCCGTATTTTCTAACGTGGAACGTCAACCGCCTGGTGCTGTTCAAGACCGACGACCCGGGAAAGCCGGTCAGCGAACGCCAGCTTGAAGACCTGCCCATCACGCGGGTGCGCGATGCCGCCGACCTGACAGCCCCGGTCTTCCAGGAGGACGTGAGGAAGGGCCTCGTTCAGTTTCTTGAGCGTGCCGGCGCCGCTTTCAGGGGCGAAGCACCGCTGGGACGCAAGCCGCTCGACACGTTCTTTATCTCGATCCTGGAAGCGGGCCTCGAACGCCCGATCCTCACCGTCCAGCACGCCATCGAGAGGCAGTACGCCGGGAGGGATGGATTCAAGGTCAAACTCGACCGCTGGATGCGCGACACCCAGGGCTGGCACCTGTCCGATGACGAGTTGATCCAGCGCGACAATCTGGAGCGGGCCGCCAAGTTTTCGTGCTACGTCCTGGTCAACAAGATCGTCTTTTACCTGGCGATGCGCCGTCGCTGGAAACAGCTCAAGCGGCTGCGGCTTGCGCCCGCCGTCTCCAACGCCAGGGCTCTTCACGTCGCGCTGAAAATGGCGTTCGCGGATGCCATGCGGGTCAGCCGCGACTACCAGACGATCTTCGACGGCGATTTCGGCGACGAACTTCCCTTTGCAAGCGACGATGCCGTGCCCGCGTGGCGTGAACTCCTCGACTCGATCGAGCGCTTCGACTTCACGGCGCTCAACTACGACGTGATCGGGCCGATCTTCGAGCGGCTTATCAGCCCGGAAGAGCGGCACCGCTACGGCCAGCACTACACCAAGCCCGAAGTCGTGGACCTCATCAACGCCTTCTGCATCCGCGACGCGGGCGCCAACGTCATGGACCCCGCCTGCGGCGGCGGCACGTTCCTGGTCCGGGCCTACGCCCGCAAGAAGCACCTCGCGGCGAAGGCGGGCGTTGTGCTTTCGCACACCGACGCCCTCGGCCAACTCTTCGGCACGGACATTTCCGCCTACGCGACCCACCTGACGACGATGAACCTCGCCACGCGCGACCTCATCGACGACCAGAACTACCCGCTCGTCGCCCAAAAGGACTTCTTCGACGTCGAGCCTGGCCGCGTCGTTCTCACCGTGCCGATGGTCTCCGGCTCGGCGGGCGGTCAGATGCACCAAGTCATCATTCCCAAACTGGATGCCGTGGTCGGAAACCCGCCATATGTGCGACAGGAAGAGATCAGCATCCCGCCGACCGCGGAGTTCAAGGGGCGTGTCAAGATCACGGCCAAGGGCCTCGACAAGATCAAGAAGGAGCAGCGGGCGTACAAGAAGCACCTGGCCGATCTTGCCGCCGTGTTCGCGCCCGACATCAACTTTTCGGGCCGGAGCGACCTGCACGTCTACTTCTGGCCGCATGTGGCCAAGTTCCTCAGGTGCGATGCCCACTTCGGATTCCTGACCTCGAGCGGTTGGCTGGACGTGGAATATGGGTTTCGCTTGCAGGAGTTCGTGCTGCGCAACTTCGCCATTCTCGCGGTCTTCGAGAGCCAGTTGGAGCCGTGGTTCACAGGGGCGCGTGTGACGACCTGCGCGGCGATCCTGCGCCGCGAGAAAGACGAGGCCAAGCGCCGGAACCAACTGGTGAAGTTCGTGCAGATCCGCTCGCTGATGGCCGAGGTGTTTCCGCCTGAGCAGAGCGAAGAGGAGCGTCAGGCTGCCGCCGAAACCTTGCGGGACCGAGTTGAGGGCTTGACCGCCGACGCGATCAACCCGCATTGGCGCGTCCGCGTGGTCAAACAGGGCGACTTGTGGGATGCGGGCGTGAAGAACGCCATGATCGTGGCCGGGGGCGATCAGGGCGAGGAGGAGGATCGTGAAGACAGCGAAGGGGCCGATTCTTCGACGATGAGGGCCGCGCCGGATCGGTATTACGGCGGCAAGTGGGGCGTCTACCTGCGTGCGCCCGACTTGTACTTTGAACTCGCGGAGCGCTTCGGGAGCAACCTTGTCCCTCTGAGCGTGATCGCCGAAGTCCGCTTCGGCGTCAAGACCGGCTGCGACAAGTTTTTCTTTGTCCGCGACGTGACGCGGGAGCACTTGGAGAGGCACACAACGCCCAAGGCGCTCAAGAGCCGGTGGGGAATCCTGCCCTTCCAGACCGACCGCGTGCGCATCGTCCGCGCGGGCGACGGCACCGACCACCTGATGGAGGCCAAGTACCTGGAGCCGGAAGTCCACAACCTCATGGAGACCAACGGGGTCTTTGGGATCAGGATCAATCCCGCCGACCTGCGGTTGCAGGTCTTCCTGTGCGGTGAGGAACGGGCCAAACTCAAAGGCGCGCACGCGCTCAAGTACATTCAGTGGGGCGAGAGAGAGGGATTCGACGAAGGCAGCACGTGCGCGGCTCGCGCCAAGTCCGGGGAGTGGTACGACCTGCGGCCTGGCGCTCGGGGCGACGTGCTCTGGCCGATGGCGCAGCAAGACCGGCACCTTGCGCCGTTCACCAAGAGGGCAGTGTTCGCCAAGCCCCACTTGTTCGACGTTCTCGCGGGCAAGGG
>CAZNEU010000074.1:0-10459 GCA_964571915.1 uncultured Phycisphaeraceae bacterium | reverse complement strand
CTGGCGGCGCAACTGCCGGGCGTGAAGACGTACGTCGGTGTGGGCCTCGACGACCCCGCTGCCTCGCTGCGTATGACGACCACCGACGCGGGCCTGACGGCCCAGGTGCTGACGCCGCGCGGCACGTGGTACGTGGACCCGGCCGTGCGCGGCGACGCCGGTTATTACGTGAGTTACCGCAAGAGCGACCTCAAGCCCCCGGCGATGAGAGACTGCCAGACCCCTGCCGCCGCGCCCGAGGATGAAATCTTCCAGCAGGATGCCGCGTCGGCCCTTGGCGCGCTCGGGGCCTCCGGGGGCACGCTGCGAACCTATCGCGCCGCGATCGCGGCGACGGGCGAGTACACGCAGTTCTTCGGCGGCGTGGTGGCCGACGCGCAGGCCCAGATCGTCGCGACCATGAACCGCGTGGTGGGCATCTACGAGCGCGACCTCACCATCCGCATGACGCTGGTGAACAACACCGCCATCGTCTACACCAACGTCGCGACCGACCCCTACACCGACCCGGCCAACGCCGCCATGATGCTGACGCAGAACCAGACCGCGATCGATGCCACCATCGGCAACAGCGGGTACAACATCGGGCATGTGTTCTCGGTGAGCCCCACGCGAATGGCCACGCCGCGCGTGGTCTGCCGCACCGGTCAGAAGGGGCGCGGCGTGTCGGGCCTGCCCAGCCCGATGGGTGATCCGTTCGCGGTGCAGATCGTGGCCCACGAGATGGGCCACCAGTTCGGGGCGAACCACACGTTCAACGGCGTGGGCGGCTCGTGCGCAGCGGCACGCAACCAGGCCACCTCGTACGAGCCGGGCTCGGGCTCCACCATCATGGCCTTCGCCGGCCTGTGCGGGGCGGACGATGTGCAGACGGCGGTGAGCGATTACTTCCATGCCGCCAGCATCGACGAGATTCTCGCGTACGTGGCCACGGTGGCGTGTCAGACGAACACGGCGACGGGCAACGCCATTCCCGCGGTGAGCGCGGGCGGGCCGTACCTGGTGCCGCGCGAGACGCCCTTCACGCTCACGGCGACGGCCAGCGATGCCGATCCGGCCGACGTGCTCACGTTCTGCTGGGAAGAGCGCGACGCGGGCGGGGTGAACGGCGAGGCCCTGTCGTCCGTGGATTCGGGCGTGGGCCCGCTCTTCCGGTCGTTTGCGCCCAGCGCTTCGCCCGCGCGCACGTTCCCGCAACTCTCGACGATTCTCAACAACGCCAACGTGAGCACGCAGGAGAAACTCCCCACCGTGGCCCGCACGCTCAACTTCCGGGCCACGGTGCGCGACAATCGCGCTCTGGGCGGGGCCGTGAACACCGCCGACACCACCGTGCAGGTGGTGGCCAGCGCGGGGCCTTTCCGGGTCGTGTTCCCCAACGACGCCTCGGCGGTGATGGTGGGCACCCAGGGGGTTACGTGGCTGACCAGCGGCACCAGTTCGCCGCCCATCAGCGCGGGGTTTGTCAACATCCTCCTCTCCACCAACGGCGGGCAGACGTTCGGCACGGTGCTGGCCGCGGCCGTGCCCAACACCGGTTCGGCCAGCGTGGTTTTTCCTTCCCTCTCGACCGACAACGGCCGCATCAGGATCGAGGCCGCGGGCAACGTCTTCTTTGACGTGAGCGATGCCGATTTCCGCATCCGCCCGCCCGTCGCGGGCGTGGCCCTTTCGGGCCTGGGTCTGGAGAACTTCGACGACTCCCAGCCCAACGGCAACGGCAACGGCCGCATCGATCCGGGTGAATCGGCTCTCGCGGTCAACGTGTCGGTCATCAACCGCGGCAGCGGCGCGGCGACCGGGGTGGTGGGCACGCTGGAATCGCTCACGCCCACCGTCTCGGTGGTAACCGCGGGCGCGTCCTACCCGGACCTGTCCTTCAACGAGGCGGCCTTCAACAACACACCCTTCGTGATCGCGGTCGATCCTTCGCACGTCTGCGGGGCGCCCATCTCGCTGCGCCTGCACATCACCTCCGACCAGAACATGCCCGGCCAGCACGACTTCACCTTCTCGACCGGGCAGGCCGGCAACCTCTCGCAGCCGGTCATCACGACGTATGCGGGCCTGCCCGTGGCGATCCCCGATCGGGCGGCCGGGATCGACGGCGAGGTGTCGATCCCCTTCAACGTCTCGGGCGTGGGGGCGATCGGCACGATTGACTTCGCCTTCGGCGGCACCTCGTGCAACACCGACAGCGGCTCCACCACCGTGGGCCTCGACCACAGTTGGCCCGGCGACCTGCGGATCACGCTCATCAGCCCCGGCGGTGTGGAGGTGATCCTGGCGCAGAACCCCGGCCCTGCGCCGCTGGGCTCCAGCGGCAACGACCTGTGCAACTCGACCTTCGTGCGGCAGACCAGCGCGCCAAGCATCCAGAACATCACCCCCGCCGACGCGCCCTACACCGGCAGTTACACGCCGTTCCAATCCTTCAACGCGCTTCTGGGCCTCAACGGCAGCGGCACGTGGACGCTGCGCATCCGCGACACGCAGCAATCGGACGAGGGCTCTGTGCGGGCCTTCAGGCTCACGCTCCGCACACAACTGGGTGTGACCTGCAACGCGCCGGGGCCGCCCGCCTGCAACCTTGATTACAACGTGGACACGGTGGTGAACCCCGACGACCTGGGCGACTTCATCACCGACTACTTCACCGACCCGCCCATTCCCGGCCCCGGCGGCTACGCCGTGGCCTGCCCGGGGAACGATCCGCCGTACGACCAGGGGTACAAGGCGGCGTATGTGCCGGGCGGGAGTCAGTGTAACGAGCCCTTCCCGGACAATCTGGGCGACTTCATCACCGATTACTTCATCGGGTGCTGAGTTGGGCGGGCGGGCCGGCCCTGCCGGTGGTAGCGTGTATGCTGCTCACCCGTGGCGACGCTCCTCTTCCTCGGTCTGGCCTTCTTGTCGGGCTCGATCCCGTTCGGGTATCTGCTCGGCCGTGCGCGGGGCATTGACATCCGCCAGCACGGCTCGAAGAACGTGGGCGCGACGAACGTGGGCCGCGTGCTCGGCAGGGCGTGGGGGTTCCTGTGCTTCGCGCTCGATTTTCTCAAGGGCATTCTCCCCACGCTTGGCTATGGCCTGTACGAGGGCGTGATCGGCTCGCCCCAGGTTGAGTCGGGCGTGCTGTGGCGCTGGCTGGCCGTGATGGCGGCGTGCGTGCTGGGGCACATCTTCTCACCGTGGCTGGGCTTCAAGGGCGGCAAGGGCGTGGCCACGGGCTTTGGCGCGCTCGCGGGTGTGTGGCCCATCATGGGCGTGCCCGTGCTGCTCGCGTTCGTCGTGTGGCTGATCGTGCTGAAAGCCACGCGCTACGTCGGCCTCGCCTCCATCGTGGCCGCGGCGTGCCTGCCGCTGGGCGTGCTGGCGCTCGTGCCCGCGGCAAGAGCGCTCGGCTGGCACGAAGGCCCGCGCACGATCGCCTGGCCCGCAGTGATCGTGGGGGGCATGCTCGCGGCCCTGGTGCTGTGGAAGCACCGCGGCAACATGGCCCGCATGCGCACCGGCACCGAGCCCAAGGTGGGCCGCAAGCCGGAAAAGGCACCCGGCGCGTGAGTCCGATACGGCCGCAGAGATTGCGCCGGATGGGTGATTCGTGCCTGCGGAACCCGACAATCTCCCTGACAGGCGGTGAGTTCTTGGTTCCTCGGCGCGGGAGGGGGTGAATCGGTCTCTGCAACCGGACGATGAGCCAACTCCGAGATTCTCCGGAGCCGCGCATGCGTCTGCGAATCCACCACGAAGAACGAGAGCAGGATGAGCACCGTCTGGTGTTCCCTCGCGCGGCACTGGACCAGTTGCGGGGCCGTGCCCGCGGCGAACAGCCCGCGCACGGTTTCGAGCGCGACATTCTCCACACCCTCGACTTCATGCAGCGGCGCCTCGGCGACCTGCGCGAGGATGTGGCCGCCTACCGCTTCCCCGTGTTCGACGACCGGCGCGACCCGCCGCCGATGGCGGCCTGAGCCGCTCGCGCCGTCGGACCGACCCAACACCATCAGATCGCGAACGTGTCGGGCGTGGCCACGGGCTGGCGCACGCGCAGCACGACCAGCGTCACGTCGTCGTTGGCGCTCTTGAGGCCGCAGAAGTTCCGCAGTTCGCGCAGCAGGTGGTCGGCGATCCGCGCGGCCGGGGCCTGCGGCTCGCTGGCCAGCACGCCCAGCACCGCGGCCTTGATGCGGTCTTTGCCGAAGCGCCGGTTCTCAAAGTCGCTGGCCTCGCTCACGCCGTCGGTGTACGACACCAGCACGTCGTGCGGCAGCAGATCGAACGAGCCGAGTTGGTACCGCTGCGAGGGGTCGATGCCCAGGGCCATGCCGCCCGCGGGCAGTTCGTCCACGTCGGCCGGGCTGGGGGCGCGGTGCTGGGGCACGCGGAAGATCAGGGGCGGGTCGTGGCCCGCGCCGCAATAGGTGAGCCGCAGCGTGCGCGGGTCGGCCACGCCCAGCCAGAGCGTGGCGAACTCGCTCTCCAGCGTGTCGCGTGCCAGCGACTTGTTCAGGCGGCTCATCACTTCGTCAAGTTCCACCAGGTCCTGCGTGTACGCCCGCAGGGAGGCCCGCACCGACGACATGAGCAGCGCGGCGGGCACGCCCTTGCCCACCACGTCGCACACGCTGAGCACCAACTGGTGCCGCCGTACAAACAGGTCGTAAAAATCGCCGCCGAGGTGGAAACTGGGGTTGTAGCGTGCCGCGAGGTCGAACTCGGGCAGTTGCGGCAGGGTCTGCGGGAGCATGCGCCGCTGCACGTCGGCCGCGAGCCGGACCTGGTGCTTGATGAGTTTGTCTTCCTCGCGCAGGCGGCGCAGGCGTGCGTGGGCCAGGGCCATGGCGGCGTGGTCGGCGATGGCGCGGAGCAGGTCCGTGTCCTGCACCGAAAACTCGTGGCGCGAGCGCGTGTAGAGGCGGATCAGACCCGCGGCACGCCCCTGGTACAGCAGGCCCGTGGTGATAAGGCTCACCAGCCCCTCGGCCTGCGGCGCATCGTGGTCGGCGATGCGCTCATCATCGCGCAGGTCGGCCACGGCCACCACCTCGCCCGCCAGGGCCCGGGCCCGCAGCACGCCCTCGTTGGAGAGGGGTGTCTGGCGGGCCAGCCAGGTGTCGCTCAGCCCGTAAGACGCCTTGTTCACGAGCACGCCCGAGTCGCCGTCGGTGGCCATGATGGTGCCCGCGTCGGCGCTCAGCACCTCGATCGCCAGTTGCAGGGCCGTGTGCAGCACCTTGTCGGGGTCGTCGTCGCGCGCCAGAAGCGACGAAAGCCTGAAGAGCGCATCCAGTTCGTTCACGCGCCGCCGCAAGGAGACCTGGTCCTCGCACGATTCCACCGCCGTGCTCGCCAACAGCGTGATGGCCCGCTCCAGGGCCCGGCGGCCCGTCGGGTCCGCGCCGGTCCAGTCGGCGGGCAGCACGATCTCGCCCACCTGCCCCACGCTCATGCGCAGGGGCGCGATGAACAGGTCGGCACGCTGGTCATAGTCGCGGCCCACCAGGGCAAAGGCCCGGCGCGCCCCATCGTCCGCGTCCATCAGGCTCCACAGTCTGCCGCCGTCGCCCGCGCTTCCGGGCACGATCACACGCCCGGCGGCGTTGCGCAGCCAGATCGGCACCCCAGTGAGTTTGCCCATCTCGTCGCACAGGCGCGCAATCGAGCCGTCGGTCAGGTAGTCCTCGATCGACGGCACGCGGCCACGCTCCGCGCGGGCCACGGGCGGGTGTGCCAGCACCGTGTTGGCTTCACGCTTGGTCATCCGTGCCGCGGTTACGGCTTCGCTCCGCCCGCGCCCGGCCCCCACACGCGTTCGAGCAGCGTGATGAACACCTCGGCCTCGGTGTCGTCTGGTCGCAGGCGCGATCGAGCCTCCGACAGGCCCGCGGCCAACCATTCGGCGTTCGAGAACTGCCGGCCCATATAGGCCAGAAGCAACGCGCCGTCGCGCCCCAGCGCACCGTTCTCTTTGGCCAGGTCGGTCCCCAGTTGTTCCGCCAGAACCCCGGCGCGATCGCGCGGCGGCAGCAGCGCAGGGCCGTAGCGCACGGGCAGCAACTCCGGGTGCAAGGTCAGCACCTCGCGCAGGTTCGCCGCGGCAGACAGGAACAGGCCCGCCCCCAACTGGGCGTGGGCACGCCCCACCAGCGCCATGGGGTCGCCGCGCTTCGCCGTCGCGGCCACGGTGAACGAGGCCTCGGCATCAAAGAAGCGCTGCTCGCCCAGCAGCCGCTGGCCTTCGGCCATCCGGCTCTCGTAGATGTCGGCAGAGGTGGTGCCGGGCTCCACGAACGCCACCACGTTGGCCTCCGCGTCGCGCAGGGCATCCACCACGCGGTTGTTGCCGGCGGTGAGTCCGCCGCGTGCCCCGCCCGGCGCATCCGCGGGTTCCATCTGGCCGGTTACAGGGTTGAGCCGCTGGGGGGCCGGGCGCGTCTCGAGGTCTTTGCGCATCTTCTTGCGCAGCGCGTCCAGTTCGTCCAGCCACGCCGGACGTGCGGCAGCGGCACGCTCCTTCTCGCCCGCCACGGTGCCGGGGGCGGCACCCCCGGCATCGAGCCTGGGTGGCGGCGTGAGCGCCGCGCCCGGGTCGATGATCCGCTGCGCGAGCGACTGCCTGATGACCTGCATCACCCGTCCGTAGCCGTCGGACGCGGCCGACAACCGTTGATCGATGCGCTGTCCGCTACCCACCGGCGCGGCCAACTGTGCGAGGTCCTGCCCCTCGCGGAACTGGCGCGACTCGCTCACCGCTGTTACGCCGCGGGCCACGCGCTCCAGCCCGCTCAGGCCCGCCGTGTTGGGTGAAATAAGCCCCGGCGGGCCCGGTTGCTCGGCCGTCTGGCCCGGCTCCCGCCCGGCCCGCAGGCGCGGGTCGAGCGACACCCAGCCCAGGCCGCGCAGGGGCGAGGCGGTGATCACCAGCGGCCCCACGCCTTCGAGCGTGCGGTATCCGAGCACCGTGGGCATCATGGACGAACGCACCTGGTATTGCGAGGGCGAGCGCAGCGCCGAGAGTGTGTCGCCGCTGGCCACCGTGCCGCGGTTGTCGGAAAAGAGCGCGGCGGCGGTGGGGGGCGCGCCCTGCCCGGTCGAAAGGCCGGCCTGAAAACGCAGCGCATCGCTGGAGCGCAGGCCCGATCCGGCCAGCGCGTTGGCCACGTTCGTGTCGCGCCGGAACGAGAACAAGGTCTCCGAACCCAGCGTGCCCTGAAACTCGCCCGTGCCCCGGTAGCCGATGCTCCCCTGAAAACTGCGGCCCGCCCCGGCCTGCCCGGTGGCGATGCTGTTGTTGAAGCGGATCTGGTCTTCCAGCCGGCGCGAGGTCGTGCTTTGGGGCGCCGGTCGGGTGGGCACGGTGCGGTTTTCAAGAGCGCGGCCGTCGCCCAGGGCGTTCTGTGCCAGCGCGGGCGTGGCCGCGGCACCCGCCCCCCCGGCGATGAACACCGCGATCAGGCTCCCCCGCGTTCTGTTGACCGTCGTCATGAAGGGTCCCCGGCGGCCCGGGTCCGCGGGAGCGGAGCGGGCACGCCGGTATAAGGTACGCAAAGACCCCCGGCGAAGGTCGCCGGGGATCGTGCAATCAGCACGGCCGATGGGGCTGTCAACCTGCCGTCGCGGCCCTTGCCCGCACGTCTGGTCGTCGAAATACTGCCTGATCCAGTCGCCCCGGGTGTCCGGGAAGGGCTGGTTACTCAGCCAGCGCCGCCGCGGGCACCTCGAACGCCCGCACCCAACCCGGCTCATCGTCCTTGAAGCCGTTGTCCGTGCTCACGAGCAGCACACGCGCCCCGCTCGCGAGCGTGGGCCCCCAGCACAAACCCTCCACCTTCGCCGGGAAGGCCGGGCCGGCGAGCATGAACGAAGGGTCGAGCAGGTCGATGCGCAGGCGTTTCTCCACGGGGTGAAGCCCCGCGCGGCAGCGCGCCGTGAGGCCGGTACACCAAGGTGCTATTGATCGGTGTTTGATCGGTATTATTACTCCGAATAGGGCGGTTTTCCTAGTCGGCCCCTCACGGGGGCCTGCCCTATCGCGCAAGTGTGCTTCAGACAAGGAGTTCCAGCCGGTACCTCGTGTCGCCCTGCGAGCATTTTTGGCCCAGCATCCCTCAAAAATCCGCCGAGAACCGCTCGGGACATGCGTGCGCCCTTGTGGAAGTTCAAGGATCGATTAGAGTTTGGTCACGCGGTGGTCGCCTGTTCTGGGCGTGGATCCACCCAAGTGAGTTCCGAATCGTGCCGGGCTTTGCGAGTGCATAAGGCCCGGGCGTTCGTGCTGGTGGCTTGCTCGTTTCCGGGGTCCGAAAACCCGTGGTGCGACTGGAGTGGTGCCGTGATGAGCGCGCCCGATACGCGCGCGAACTGCGCGCTGTGCTGCATGGCCGTGGGGCTGGTGTCGCTGTGGTGCGCGCCGACATTGCACGCGCAGCAGTGGACGGTGAAGGTGCTGCACCCGCCGGGCACGCTCGCCTCGTGGATCGAGGGGATGGACAACGGCCAGCAGATCGGTGTCGCGGTGGTGAACGGCGACCTGGCCGCGGCACTCTGGACGGGCAGCGCGGCTTCGTACACCAATCTCAACCCGGACGGCTCGACCGAGTCGCGTGCCTTCGCCGCGGATGCGGGCCGGCAGGCGGGTTACAACGATTCGACCGGCAACTGGGCGGCCACGCTGTGGAGCGGGGCGCCCAACGCGTGGGTGAGCCTGCACCCGGCGGGCACCACCGAGTCTCGCGCCTACGGCGTGCGCGACGGCAAGCAGGTGGGCGTGGCGATCGTCGGCACGCAGGCGCGCGCCAGTCTGTGGACCGGCACCGCGGCATCATGGGTGAGCCTGCACCCCGCGGGCGCGGAGTGGTCTCGGGCCTACAGCGTGGCGGGCACTCAGCAGGTGGGCTGGTCTCGGTGGAACGGCCGCCAGAAGGCCAGTCTGTGGACCGGGAGCGCGGCCTCGTTCGTGAGCCTCGCCCCCGCGGGGAGCCTCGATTCGTGGGCGCTGTGCGTACACAACGGCCAGCAGGCGGGCTACGCGATCTTCGGCGGGGTGTGGCACGCGAGTCTGTGGAGCGGCACCAGCGCCTCGTGGGTGGACCTGAGCCCGGCGGGTTCGACCATGTCCTACGCGCAGGGCGTGCATGGCGGGCGGCAGGTGGGCTTCGCGACCATTGCGGGGCACGACCACGCGATGCTGTGGAGCGGCACGGCCGCGAGCGCGGTGGATTTGCACGCGTTCCTGCCCGCGGGCGTGTACTCGTCATCGGCCGCGGGCGCGATCTGGAGCGACAGCACGGTGGTGCAGGTGGGCGGGCGCGCCATCAACGCGACGACGGGCGTGTACGAGGCGATTCTGTGGACGCTCTCGCTGGCACCCGCGCCGAGTTGCCCGCTGGATTACGACGGCAATGGCCAGTTGAACCCGGATGACCTGGGCGACTTCATCACCGACTATTACACGATGCCGCCCGTGCCCGGCCCCGGCGGTTACGCGGCTTCGTGCCCGGGGAACGCGCCGCCGTATGACACGGGGTACAGGGCCGCGTTCACGGCGGATGGATCGGGCCAGTGCGAGGCGCCGTTCCCGGACAACCTGGGTGATTACATCACGGCGTATTACCAGGGGTGCTGAGGGAGACGCGAGACGCCAGACGCCGGACGCCGGACGGCGGGCTTGGAACCGGAACCCGCTGGCAATCCGCCCCGTATGGTGTATGTTGAACACGGAAGGAACGTGCCATGCGGGTTGTCGCGCGCAAACACAGTGGGCAGGTGCTTATCGGGCTGTCGCTTTGGTGGGGCGGACGTCCCGTCCGCCAATCCGGTTTCCCCTCCCTCTGGGAGGGGACCAAGGGGTGGGTTCTGCTCTTGGGCCTCTTCCTCGCCTCCCCCGCGCTCGCCGCCACCACGCCCATCCCCCTCTCACCGACCGCCGTCGCCTCCGGTGCCCAGGTCACGTTCGACAAGGGCATCGAGTTCATCACCATCGGCTCGCCGAACAACGCCGCGTGGCCGGGGAACGGGGTGAGCGGCGACCGCGCCATCGGCCGCGGCAGCGTGGCCTACGAATACAAGATCGGTCGGTTTGAGGTAACCACCTCGCAGTGGGTGAGTTTCTTCAACGCCGCGTACGACCGGCCCAGCAGCGAACGGCTCCCGCACCTCCTTCCCCCCGGCCACTGGGGGGCCGTGCCCATCACGCCCAACACCGCGGGCGGCCTGCGCTGGGCCGTGCCCGCGGGCAACGAGATGATCCCGGTGGGGAACATCTCGTGGCGCATGGCCGCGATGTACGCCAACTGGCTGCACAACGACCAATCCAGCGACCGCAGCGCGTTCCTGAACGGCGCGTACGACGTGAGCACGTTCACCTACACGCCCGCGGGGCGCTTCCGCGACCAACTCACGCACGACCCGGCTGCCAAGTTCTGGATTCCCACATGGGATGAGTGGCTGAAGGCCG
>CAZNEU010000073.1:0-14450 GCA_964571915.1 uncultured Phycisphaeraceae bacterium | reverse complement strand
GCGGTATCTGAAAACCGGCCATGGTCGTGCCCAGATCGATCAACTCCTCGCGGCAGCCCGCAGCCGGTAGCGCGGTCGCCGCGTCGAAGAGTCGCCGTGGCGACGCGACAGGTCGGAGGTTCAAATCCTCTCGCCCCGATTGCATGAAGGCCCGCCCCGCGGCGGCCTTGTGTGGGGCCGGCGCCGCACCCTCACGCCTCCACCCGCTCAAACCGCACCCGCCCATCCACCAGCCGCGCAAAGTACGCGTCGATCGCGTCCAGCCCCGTCACGCGCTGCACGAATCCGGCCGCCCGCACCAGGTCCGCCCGCTGCACCAGTTCCAGCCGCGGCTCTTTCAGGTCCAGCCGCGTCGCGTAGAACGCGCACCCCTGATGCGCGATCAGCACCACGCGCTTCAGCCCATGCACTTCCACCAGGAACCTGAGTTCGTCAACCACACCTTGTTCCTCCAGGTGCGCCTGCGGGTGCCCCGCCAAGCACGCCGGGCCGCCCGGCAGCGCCACGCGGTCATACCGCGGCAGGTTCAGGCCGTTCTGCAGAAAGTCATCAAAGTGCTCGCCCACACGCCCGTCCGAGCAATACAGCGCCGCGGCGTGAATGCGGTCCTGCTGGTACCGAACGCGGCTCTCGTAGTGCATCGGGGGTTCCTTGTCCAACCCCGCGAGTGTACCGATGCCGGTCTCGCCATGCTCCGCAGCCGCCGGGGCGCCCCGCCACCACCCTCATGTCAACGACGACATGTCGATCACAAACCGGTACTTCACGTCGCCCCTGAGCATCCGCTCGTACGCCTCGTTGATGCCCTGAATCGGGATCATCTCGACGTCGCACGTGATCTCCCGTTTCGCGCAGAAGTCGAGCATCTCCTGCGTCTCAGGAATGCCCCCGATGCACGAGCCCGCGATGCTCCGGCGCTTCATCAGCAGCGGCCAGATGCTCGGCGACGGGTGCGGGTGCTCGGGGGCACCCACCAGGCACAGCGTGCCGTCGGTGCGGAGCAGGTTGGTGAACGCGTCGAGGTTGTGCGATGCCGCGACCGTGTTGAGAATAAAATCAAAACTCCCCGCGTGCTTGCCCATCTCGGCCTCGTTCTTCGAGATCACCACCTCGTCGGCCCCGAGCCGCCTGCCGTCTTCAACCTTGCCCGCAGACGTGGTGAACAGCACGGTGTGGCACCCGAACGCCCGCGAAAACTTCACGCCCATGTGCCCCAGCCCGCCCAGGCCCACGATGCCGACCTTCTTGCCCTTGGTCGCCCCCCAGTGCTTCAGCGGTGAGTAGGTCGTGATCCCCGCGCACAGCAGCGGTGCCGTCGCCGCGAGGTTCACCTGCTGCGAAACCCTCAGCACAAACCGCTGGTCCACCACGATCGAGCGCGCGTACCCGCCGTAGGTGGCCTTCCCGGGCAGGTGGCGATCCGGGCTGTTGTACGTAAACACCACCTCCTTCTCGCAATACTGCTCCAGGCCCCGGGCGCAGTTCGGGCACGCCTTGCACGAATCCACCATGCACCCCACCGCCGCGAGTTCGCCCGCCTTGAACCCCATCACTTCGGTGCCCACCTTCACCACCCGCCCCACGATCTCGTGCCCCGGCACCACAGGAAACGTGATCCCCGGCCACTCCCCGCGCGCCGTGTGCAGGTCCGAGTGGCACACGCCGCAATACAGAATGTCAATCTGCACATCACGCGTCCCAACATCGCGCCGCTCGATGCTGGCCAGCGCAAGCGGGCTCTGGGCGGTCTGCGCGGCAAAGGCAGCGGTCTTCGACATGCACATCTCCTCAATGGGTCAAGTGTTCGGGGGCGGACGATGCCGCACCCATCGCCCAGGCACTGCCGCTACCGCACCCCGGCCCCCCCGACCGCCGCCGCCACGCGGCAGCGGTCGCACCACACCGCCGGCTCACCCAGCGCCGCCAGCGCCCGCGCCTGCTCGCCCGCGGGCGGCACGCCACCTGCCTGCTGCTTGGGCATCACCGCCGGCGGCAGCGACCTGAGTTTGGAGAGGTACCGCTCGCGGTAGCGCTCCTCAAACCGCTGGTACTGCGGGTTGTTCTGCGTGCTCGCGTAGTCCTTCGCGATGATCCCCTGCAAGCGCGCCACCCGGTTGCCCGCGTACGGATGCGTGGCAAAGAACTCTCCCTCGCCGCTGGAGCCGCCCTCGCGTTGCAGCACCTGCATCACCTGCACCTGGCCGATCGGGTCGTAGCCCGCCCTCGTCATGTAGCGCACGCCCAGCGTGTCCGACTCGTACTCCTGATCCCGCGAGTGCGGCAGCAATATGCCCAGTTGCGCGGCCTGGCTCGCCACGTTCGCCGCGGTCTCGCCCGCCGCATCGTTCTTCGTCGCCGCGCCCACCGCCGCGCCCAGCAGCACCGCCCCGATGCTCACCCCCTGGCTCTGCGCGATCCGGTCGTTGGCGTGCCGGGCCGTCACGTGCCCCACCTCGTGCCCGAGCACGCCGGCCATCTGGGCCTCGCTCGTGAGTTTGTCCGCCAGCCCCCGCGTGATGAACACCTTGCCCCCCGGCAGCGCAAAGGCGTTGATGATGCCGCTGTTCAGGAGCGTGAACTCCCACGGCAAACCCGGGTTGTCCGCCTCCGTCTGGGCCGCCAGTTTGCGGCCGATCTCCGTCAGGTACCCCTGCACGTCCGCGCTGTTCACCTTGCCGCCGAACTCCGCCGCAATCTCGGGCGTGGCCTCCGTGCCCATGCTGATCTCCTGATCGCGCGACAGCGCATTGAACTGCCGCCGTCCGGTCGTGGCGTTCGTGGTGCAGCCGCCCGCGTACACAGCCGCGGCCAGCAGGAAGCCCGAAACCACACAACGGCAACGAACACGGTTCAACATGGCAAGCCTCCGAATGGTCTTCGCCCCGCCAACCGCCGCGGATGCCGGGTTTTTCGGGCACGCCCGCTGGCGCACCCCACCACGCTATGCGTCCGTCCGGTCCAGCACGCGGTACGTCTCCCTCTCGCCGCGCCCGATCAGGGGATAATCCTTGCGCAGGGGGTGCGCCGGATACTCCGCCCACATCAGCAGACGCCGCAGGTCCGGGTGGTTGCGGAAGCGGATGCCCAGCATATCGAACACCTCGCGCTCCAGCCACTCCGCCCCCGGCCACAGGTCGGTCGCGCTGTCAAGAAACAGCGCGGGGTCCTCCACGATGCCCTCGGTGGGGATTGACGGGTTGAGAAACACCTTCACAAAGAAGCGGTCATCGCGCCCGTGCGCGTGCAGAATGTAGACCACCGCGAAACGCCCGATGGTCTTCGTCGGATAGCCCAGATAGTCGATCCCCGCGATGTCGGTCAGAAAGTTGTACGCAGTGCGCGGGTCGGCCCTGAGAAACGCCAGCACCTCGTGCAGGTCCGCCGGCTCCACGATCAACGTGCTCTGCCCGCGAAACTCCGTCGCCCGCAGCCGCTTGGCCGGAAACGCCCGCTTCAGGACCGCGAACGTCGGGTGATCGATGTTGGCAGCCGCGGTCGTCATGGACAAAGTCTAGTGGCCCACCCCACACGCGGCGAGCGCCTCAACCTGCCCCCCCCTTCCCCCCGCACCCGCCACTTCTCCACCCACCAGCACCACCGGCACACTCGCCGGCACGTGTCTCTGCCACCTCGCCAGCAGCCCCGCCACCGGCACCGCCCCCGCATGAATCGGCGCCAGCACCGTCGGCGCTTGCTCCAACTCCCTATCCACGCCCGCGCTCGACCCTTCAGCCCGCACGTTCGCCAGCACGCACCCCAGCGGCCCCGCGAGCGCCGGCAGTGCCGCGAATATCCGATCCAGGTGATCCTCGACAAGCCCCAGCATCGAGCGCTCGATCATGCTCGCCGCATCCGGCAGCACCGCCAACGGCCCGCCCGCACGTTCCGCCAGAAACTTCACGCACGCACGCGGGTCGCTCAGCACGTGCCGCGCGTGCGTGCGCAACACCAGCACACGCCCCCCCGCTTCCAGCGCGGGGGCAGCCGCATCGCACGCCGCGTGCAGCGCGGCCCACCCCCGCGGCCCCCACGTGCGCGGGTCCGCATCAAACAGCCCCTCACCCATCGACCCCGACCATGCGATCACGCACGGGCCTGCATTGTCTCCATCTGGTGGGGCGGACGTCCCGTCCGCCACTTTGCCACTTCTTCCCCCCCCGCACAAAACCAGCCCCCCCACGCCCGGCAAGCCCTCCGGTGCCGGCGCTGTCCCGTCATCAAGCCACAAAAACGCCATACGGGCCCAGCGTAGCGCACGCACCCATCACCACCCCCGCCAACGTCCGCTTTCCTGCCGTGCCACTCGGCCACACTCCGCAGGGTGTGCAACACCCTGTCCTTACCCACAAGCCCTTGTAGCCCCGACCGCCAACTTCCGATAACGGCCAAGTTACACGCTGCACCTGTCGCCACACCGCGTCCGATACGAAGGCCACGCAGATTCCGTCGGCCGTGGAGTGGCCGGTGTTGACAGCGCGCCCGGAGGGCGGCCCCCAAACCCCCATCGCAAGGACGCGCCATGCTTCTCTTCGCACCCCCCTCCACTTCCGCCCTCGCCGCGCTCCTCGATCTTCTCCCCGCCCGCCAGCCGGCTCCAATGAAGGAGGCACCGGCCGGCGGGCCTCTTTCCCCTGCGCTCACCGCCGACCCGCGCCGCCAGCACGCCATCGATGCCATCATCGCCATGAACCCCTCCGCCACGCGCGCCTACCTCGATCAGTTCCACGACCTCGCCCTCGACCACTACCGCTCACACCTCGATGCCTCGCGCGAGCCGCGCGGCAAGGGCGCCCGCTGGGTTCGCCGCACCCACGTGCCCGCTGTCGAAGTCATGTCCGTCTGACCCGCCTCGCGTTCACGACACGCCGCCCGCAGGCCGGCGCCCGCGGGTTTTTTGCTTTTCGGACTCAACGACCCGCCGCGCCAGACCGATGCGGAAGTCTCGGACGTTGCCTCTTTTCCCATGGAGTCGCCCCATGAACGCACGCACCAGCACCCTCCTCCGCTCCGCCTCCGCCGCGCTCGCCTTGGCCTTGGCGGCGGGTTGCGCCAGCACTTCTGCCCCCACCGCCGCGCGCTACGCACCCACCCAGGTCGGCGGTGAGCAGGCCGGCCAGCCCGGCACCGGGCAGCGCATCAACACCAACGCCGGCGAGGCCTACGACCTCCGCGAGCAGCCGTCTACGCGCATCGGCACGAACATCCCCGGCGCGCTCGCCTTTCCCGATGCCGCCCCTGCCTTGCCACAACCCAACGGCTACGGCTCGCTTCCCGCCGAGAACCCCCAGTCGCCCGCCGTAGACGGCATGGAGAACTTCTCCCAACTCACCTTCGCGAATGACGGCGCCGACTTCGATCCCAAACTCTCGCGCGATGGCAAGTGGCTCGTCTTCGCCAGCACCCAGCACCACCCTGCGCCCGACATCTACATCAAGGGTGTCGCTGGCCGCACCGCCACCCAACTCACCAGCGACCCCGCCAGCGACGTGATGCCCGTTCTCAGCCCCGACGCTTCGCGCATCGCCTTCGCCTCCAACCGCGCGGCGGGGGGCTTCTGGAACATCTACGTCATGTCTGTCAAGGGCGGCCAGGCCGTGCAACTCTCCACCTCCTCCGCACACGAACTCCACCCCTCCTGGTCGCCAGACGGCAAACGCCTCGCCTTCTGCCGCCTCGGCCAGATGAGCGGCCGCTGGGAACTCTGGGTGATGGACGTCTCCCAGCCACAGGCCGCCGAGTTCATCGGCTACGGCCTCTTCCCCGAGTGGTGCCCCACCGCCGGCACGGGCACCGACTCCACCGACAAGATCCTCTTCCAGCGCGGCCGCGAGCGCGGCGACTGCGCCTATTCCCTCTGGACTCTCGACTACAAGCCCGGCCTCGCCGAGAACTTCACCGAGATCGCCTCCCACCGCGGCCTCGCCACCACCAACGCCAGTTGGAGCCCCGACGGCCAGTGGATCGTCTACTCCACATCCGCCACCGGCCTCTCGCCGATCGGCGGCAAGAGCGGTCCCAGCGATCTCTGGGTCGCCTCCATCGACGGCGCCAGCCGCGCCGCTCTCACCGGCGGCCGCTTCGCCAACGCCCTGCCCACCTGGGGCGCCGACAACCGCATCTACTTCGTCTCCGACCGCGGCGGCATCGAAAACGTCTGGTCCATCAGTGCCGACCGCGCCCTCGCTGCCGCCGGTGTCGCGGCCGCCGCGCCCAAGCAGCCCGTGGCCAACGTCCCCACAGAAGCAGCCACCGAGTGATCGCGCCTCGGGCCTTGGGTACCCCCACTCTCCGAGTGGGTCTTTTGTCTTTGGCTGGTGCGGCACACCCCTTGCGGTTATCAGGACGTATGAACCACCCTGCCCGCATCGTCGCCTGCGCAGCATTGGCACTGTTGGGCGCTTCCTGCGCCACCCAGCCCGACCTTGTTGCGCCCGAAGTCCTCGTCTCCCCGTACGCCGGCAGGGCCGAGTCGCCCCTCTGGGCCGTCGCCCCCCTCATCAACGAATCCGGCACGAGCGCGGCAGACAATCTCGCCGTAACCGATGCCGTGGTCGCCAAAGTCGCTGAGGCCCGCGGCCTGGCCTGCGTTCCCACCAACCGCGTCATCGCTGCCATGCGGGCGCTCGGCCTCGCGTCTGTTGCTTCCCCCGCCGACGCGCGCCGCCTCGCCGACGCACTGGGTGTGGATGCCCTCGTGGTCGGCTCGATCACCGCCTACGACCCCTACGACCCCCCCACGCTCGGCCTCACGCTCGGTGTCATCCATCGCAACGCACCCGGCAGCACGCTCAACCCGCGTCAACTCCAGAACGCCGCGGCCGAACCCGCCACGCCCGTCTCCGCCGGGGCCCCCAGCATCGTGGTGAGCGAACACCTCGACGGCAAGAACCACGACGTGCTCTTCTCACTCAAGCGCTACGCCGACGGCCGGCACAACCCCCAGGCGGCCCTGGGATGGCGCAGTTATCTGGCCAGCATGAACCTCTTCACCGAGTTCGCCGCTTACTGGACCGTCGGACGGCTCCTGGACGGTGAACGCCTGCGAATGAGCCGCGACGGTCTGGCCGCGCAAACTCCGCCGCCCGCACAACCCTGAGCCACGCGGCCCAAGTCGCCCCCCACACCTGCCGATAACACCGGGGTCCGATTCTGCTCGTACGGAGGCCTCGCATGAACACGCTCCCCGTTGTTGACGGCTTCATCTCCTACCTCACCGATGAACGCCACTTCTCCTCGTACACCGCCCGCTGCTACGGGGCCGACCTGCGCCAGTACATCGAGTTCCTCACCGAGGAGACCGGCATCACGCCCGCGCCGGAGGCCGAGCGCCAGGCCTACGAGGCCCGCCTCACCCGCGCCGCCACCAAGGGCGAAGGCCTCGCCGGCAGCATCGGCCCCAAAACCCTCAGCATGGCCATGCTCGACGCCACCACCGAGGTCATCCGCGGCTTCCTCACCCACCTGGGCGACCAGAGTTACTCCGCCGCCACCATGGCCCGCAAAATCGCCACGCTCCGCTCCTTCTACAAGTGGGCCGAGCGCCGCGGCGTGGCCCCCGGCAACCCCATGATCGCCATCCGCACGCCCAAGCAGGGCAAGCGCCTCCCCAAGGCCATCACCATCGAGCAGATCGAGCGCCTCCTCGTCGCTCCCAGCGAACGCGACGTGCTCGGCCTGCGCGACCGCGCCATGCTCGAAACCCTCTACTCCACCGGCATCCGCGTCAGCGAACTCGTGGACCTCAACGTTGACGACCTCGACGACACCGGCGAGGCCCTGAAGGTGCGCGGCAAGGGCAAACGCGAACGCATCGTGCCCCTGGGCAGCCACGCCCTCGTCGCCATCCACAAATACATGGCCACGGTCCGCGCCGACAACCGCCTCTGCCAACTCTGGGGCGACGCCCCCGCCGGCAAGCCCATGTTCATGAACAAGCACGGCAGCCGCCTCTCCTCGCGCTCCGTCCGCCGCAAACTCGACAAGTACCTCAAGTCCGCCGGCATGGACCCGACCATCAGCCCCCACACCCTGCGCCACAGTTTCGCCACCCACCTCCTTGAAAACGGCGCCGACCTCCGCAGCGTGCAGGAACTCCTCGGCCACCAGAGCCTCAGCACCACGCAGGTCTACACCCACCTCACCACGCAGCGCCTCAAGACCGCCTACGACCAGGCCCACCCCCGTGCGCAGGCCGGATGAGGGGACAGCAGGCAACAGGGCCACATCGCACATTTTCACAGAGCCACATTCGACCGCGTGTGCCTTGATGTGGCCATGTGCCGATGTGCCATGTGGCGCTGTTTCCGGCTATCACCTACCCAACCCACACCAGTTTCCACTGGCCGCGTTCCATCGTGATCCACAGGTCCGTGAAGCGCAGCGTGCGCGTGCTGGTGCCCTGCAAACTGAGTTTGAACAGGTTGCCCGGCGCCCGCTCCAGCACCACGCCGGTGCTCCGCTCCGCCATCGGCATGCGCCCGAACAACGCCATGATGTCCTCGCGGTTGGTTTTCAGAAAGCCGAGCGATTCGGCCCGCGCATCCAGCCCCTGCTCGGCAAAGTGCTTCTTGGTGTGCTCCGACACGAGTTGCTCGTACAGCGTCTCGTCGTCGTTCTCGTTCAGCAGCGTCGCCAGATGCACCATCACATGGCGTATCGACCGCGACACGATCACCTTCTTCCCGTCCGGCCCCACCTTCACCAGTTCTTCCGGCAGCGCATCGGATGATGCCGTGGGGTCCGCCGCTTCGGCCCCGCCGCGCCGCACGCCGTCGCGCACCGCCGTGGCGCCGGCAGCACCCTCCAGCCCGTCAAAGAACGGCGTGTAGTTCACCACCCGGGCCTCGTCCGCGCACCCCGCCATCAGCAGCGCCACGAAGCACCAGACCAATCCAACCGCGCATCCACGCAGAACGTGCCTCACGAGACCACAGCCCCCGCCCGTGCGCCCGCCACCACCGCCTCCGCCACCGGCGCACCGCCGCCGCGCCGCCACACATCATGCACGTGAAACTCCGGCCTCGCCTCCGGCCGGTCCGTCCTCAGGTGGCAGCCGCGGCTCTCCTCCCGCCACGCCGCCGACCGCGCGATCAACGCCGCCGCCAGCAGCATGTTCTGCACCTGCCACCCGCGCGGCTCATCAAAGATCTTGTCCAGCGTGTACCTGGCCCAGAAGTTGATCATGTCCGCCGCGTCGCGCACACGCCCGCCCGTCCGCTCGATCCCCACGTTCCGCCACATCGCCGACCGCAAACTCGACTCCACATCCGTCAGGTCCAGGTCCCCCAGTTCGCTCGGCCGGATATCCGACACAATCGCCACCGGCCCCGCCCGCGGCGGCACCGCCCACCCCGAACTCGGCGTCACGCGGACATGACCATTCGCACCTTGTCCGCCTTGGCCTTCACCAGGGCCCAGTGCTCCGCAGACGGCGGACCCAGTGCCTTCTCCAAACCGCGTCCTCTCCCGCGCCGTCCGCCCCGCCACCTCGCCCATCACCAACCCCTCCAGCAGCGAGTTGCTCGCAAGCCGATTCGCCCCGTGCAAGCCCGTGTACGCCACCTCTCCCGCCGCGTACAGGCCCGGCACATTCGTCCGCCCGCACTGGTCCGTCCGCACGCCCCCCACCATGTAGTGCGCTGCCGGGTGAACAGGGATCAAATCCTTTCGCGGGTCAAGGTCATACTTGCCCAGCAACTGCGTGATCCCGGGGAACCGCGTTGAAAAATCCTTCAGGTGCCGCACATCCAGAAACACGTGCGTGCCGCCCCGCTCCGCCAGCCGCGCCACGATCCCCCGCGTTACCACATCGCGCGGCGCCAGTTCCGCCATGGGGTGAAAGCCCCGCATGAACCTGTCGCCCGCCGCGTCCACCAGGTGCCCGCCCTCGCCCCGCACCGCCTCCGTAATCAGCGAGCGCGACGCTCCGGCCAGGTACAGCGTCGTCGGGTGAAACTGCACAAAGGCCATGTCCGCCACCGCCGCGCCCGCCCGATATGCCATCGCCAGCCCATCGCCCGTGGCCACCTTCGGGTTGGTCGTCTCGCGATACAGCATCCCCGCGCCGCCGCTGGCGAGGATCGTCGCTTTCGCCCAGATCACCTGCAAGCCATGCTTGGGGTGGTGCGTGATCGCGCCCATCACCGGCGCGCCGGCCTCACTCGTCGGCGTGAGCAGGTCCAGCGAAAAGCATTTGTTGAAAATCCGCACGCCCGCCGTGCCGCTGGCCTTCTCCCACAGGCAGCGCATCAGTTCCTTGCCCGTGGCATCGCCATCCGCATGCACAATCCGGGCCGCGCTGTGCCCCCCCTCGCGCCCCACTTTCAACCCGTCCGGCCCCTTCTTGTCAGTATCAAACTTCATCCCCCACGACACCAGTTCCCGAATGCGGGCCGGCCCCTGCTCCACAATCCGCCGCACCGCCGGCTCATCGCACAAATCCGCCCCGGCCGTCAGCGTGTCATCAATGTGCGCTTGCAGCGTGTCGCGCTCATCCAGCACCACCGCGATGCCGCCCTGCGCCCACGCCGTGTTGCTCGTGGGCGGGTCGTCCTTGCCCACCACGATCACCTCGCCATGCTCCGCCGCGGCCACCGCCGCCCGCAACCCCGCCACGCCCGTGCCGATCACCAGCGTGTCGGTGAAAATCTGCGGCAGCAGATTCGACCGGAACGGGATCAGATATCGACGCTGGTCCAGCAGATCATCCATCGCGGCTCATCGTAGGGTCAGGGTCGCGGAGGCGGTTCGCGGCAATGGTCGTTCCCGTGTAGACTCTCCAGCCCCCTGCCCCCGCCTTTCATTTGCCCCTTGCCCTTTGCCCTTTGCTATTTGCCCTTTGCTATTTGCTATTTGCCCTTTGCTATTTGCCATTTGGAGTTTTCCTCATGCCCTCCACCATCTCCATGTCCGCCGGCAAACTCGCTGTCCCCTCTGACCCCATCATCCCCTTCATCGAGGGCGACGGCACCGGCCCGGACATCTGGCGGGCCTCCGTCCGCGTCATTGATGCCGCGGTCGCCAAAGCCTCTTCGGGCAAGTACAAGATTCACTGGCACGAGGTCCTCGCCGGCGAGAAGGCCTTCAACAAGACCGGCAACTGGCTCCCCGATGAAACCATCGCCGACTTCAAGAGGTACCTCGTCGGCATCAAGGGCCCGCTCACAACCCCCACCGGCGGCGGCATGCGCTCGCTCAACGTCGCCCTCCGCCAACTCCTCGACCTCTACGTCTGCCTCCGCCCCGTGCGCTGGTTCAAGGGCGTCCCCTCGCCCGTAAAGCGCCCGCAAGACTGCGAGATGGTCATCTTCCGCGAGAACACCGAGGACATTTACACCGGGCTGGATTTCGCCGCGGGCTCGCCCGAGGCCAAACTCATTCTCGACCTGCTGGCCGAGAAACTCCCCAAGGAGTTCAAGAAGGTCCGCTTCGGGTCAAAGGCCGCGGGCGACCAGTGGCAGGCCGCGCTGGAGGCCATCGGCGGCCCCAAGCGAGACAACCCGCTGCAGGTGGGCATCGGCATCAAGCCTGTCTCGTACCTCGGCTCGGAGCGGCTCGTGCACTCGGCCATCGGCTACGCCCTCAGCAGAAGCCCGACCGTCAGGGAGGGCCCCGGCGATCCCTCCGCCACCATCAACAGAAGCCCGACCGTCAGGGAGGGCCGCGGCCAGCCCTCCGTCACCCTTGTCCACAAGGGCAACATCATGAAGTACACCGAGGGTGCCTTCAAGGATTGGGGCTATCAGGTCGCCGTCAACTTCTACCGCGCTGACACCGTCACCGAGCGCGAGACCTGGATCCTGGGCAACAAAGAAGCCAACCCGGACCTCACCCCCGAGGCCAACGCCAAACTCATCGACCCCGGCTTCGACATGATGACCCCCGACCAGCGCGGCAAGATCATCAAAGAAGTCGATTCCGTCCTCTCCGCCATCTGGAAGAGCCACGGCGACGGCAAGTGGAAACAAAAACTCCTCATCAAGGACTCCATCGCCGACATCACGCTCCAGCAGGTGCTCACACGCCCCAAAGATTTCGACGTCATCGCCACGCTCAACCTCAACGGCGACTACCTCTCCGACGCCCTCGCGGCACAGATCGGCGGCATCGGCATCGCCCCCGGCGCCAACATCAACTACATCTCCGGCCACGCCATCTTCGAGGCCACCCACGGCACGGCCCCCAAATACGCCAACCTCGACCAGGTCAACCCCGGGAGTGTCATCCTCTCGGGCGAAATGATGCTCCGCTACCTCAGCTCCGGTGGGGGGGGCGGCGACAAGGTCTGGTCCGACGCCGCCGACCTCATCATCAAGGGCATGGACGGTGCCATCTCCGCCAAAACCGTCACCTACGACTTCGAGCGCCTCATGCGAGCCGAAGGAGACACCAGTGTGCGCAAGGTCAAATGCAGCGAGTTCGGAGATGCGGTCATCAAGCACATGGGGTGAATCGAGTTCAGGGCTAGACTTTTTCGTGGAAGCCCCACGGGCATGAACAGCACCCTCAATGACCCGCTCGGTCGAGTCGTCGTGCTCCACGATGCGACGTGGTATGGCCACATCCTCAAAGGCCATCCCAACCTCGGACCACACCGCCCGCTCGTTGAGCAGACCGTCCTCGCACCCACCGCCGTACACGTCAGCGCCTACGACCCCGATTGCCGCCTCTACTACGGCCCCGCGCCGATTGCCGACCGTATGATGTGCGTGGTGGCGAACGTGCGCGGCGGGTTCGTCATGACAGCGTACTTCTGCAAGCGTCCCAAGCCCGGAGCCCCGGAATGGCCACCACCGAAACCATCGAAGGAATGATCGGCCCGCTCTGGTATCACTACGACGTGCGCAACGATGTCCTCTACATCCGCCACGGGGCACCGACCGATGCCCCGACCTACGGAGAAGAATCCAGCGGCGGCTTCGTCGTCCTGCGAAGCGATGACACCGACGTGGTCGTCGGCTTCACGGTGATCGGCTGGTGGAAGCGCTTCGGCGCGGGTGCGCTGCCCGACTCGCTCCGCGAAATCACCACCCGGGTTGAATCCACGACACGGTCGCTCCCCCTGGCGGCCTGACACTTCACCCGGTCCAAAGATTCGGGGCAAGCCCGTCAACGGGTTTCGGGCAGGTGGCACTGAAGTCCCGACCCGGGCCACCGAAGTCGGCTCCGCGACTTCGGTGCGTACCGTTCGCGGCAGGTGGCCCTGAAGTCCTTCCCGTGCCACCGCAAGTCGCCGCGCTCCTCGCGGGGCGACTTCGGTGCCCCTCACTCCCGGCCTTCGCGTTCTTCGCCCACTCCGCGGCTGCCATGCCTTCGGCCCTTCTCCGTGCCGGAGTTTACCCGCCGCGGCGGGTCTCTCGGTGGTGATACCTTCCGCGCTCGCTTCCCGCCGCGCTCTCACCTCTCCGTCCTTCGCGGCCTTCGGGCTCTTCGCGGTTGAAATGCCTTCTGCCTTTCCCTCAGCCCTCGGCCCTCGGCCCTGCGCCCTCGTCCCTGCTCTCCCCGAGTCAAGCCAAAATCCGGCCGTGACCACCATTTCGCGCGGCAGGTGGCACTGAAGTCCTTCTCGTGCCACTGAAGTCGCGTCCTTTGCGACTTCGGTGCTCTTTGATCCATGCGTGGTTCACGGATGCAGTGGGAACCCCATCGGTTCCCTCTGCAACTCCCTCCCGCTGGAAACGCAATGTCTGGCAGGCAGGGAGGGAGGGGGTGCCGGGGGAACCGCAGGTTCCCCGGCATCAGCAACCTGCAAGCAGCGTCAGCGTGCCGGGGTCACGAACCGCAGGCTTCCCGGCATGAGTACCGTGTTCTGCGTGCGTTGATGGCATGTGAAGGGTCGGTGCTGGCACGCGCCGCGTACGCTCCGGGCATCATGGACCTGATCGACATCGCCCGCCTCGAAGAACGCCGCCGCGCCCTCTGCGCCCGCGACGCGGCTGATTCCGTGCTCGAAATCGCCGGCTCTCAGGGCTTGGCCCTGCGCGGCAAGCCCGGCTCGTGGATCAACTACGCCGTCGGTTTCGGCCTCGGGCCCGTCGGCACGCCCGCCCCTTCCGCGCTGCACCCGCGCGATCTGCCCGACCCCTCCCCCGTGCCACGCGATGAACTCCAGCGCATCATCACCTGGTACGAATCCGCCGGCCTTGAGCCTCGCTTCGAGGTGTCGCCGCTGGCAGACATCCGCATCTTCCGCGACCTCGCTGACCTCGGCTGCGGCGTGAGAGACTTCACCAACGCGATGTTCCGCGAAGTGTCTCTCAACCATCCGGCGCGCCCCGTCTCAGAGCCGCCGCGCGACCTCCGCATCCGCACCATCGACCCCGCAGACGATGCCCAGGTGCGGGCGTACTCCATCGTCGCGGTCAGCGGCTTCAAGCCCGCCGGCGTAGCCCCCACCGAAGACGAGATCGCCTTCTCCGCACGCGTCATCCGCGGCCCGCGCACGCTCGCGA
>CAZNEU010000072.1:0-8943 GCA_964571915.1 uncultured Phycisphaeraceae bacterium | reverse complement strand
GGGATCGGGTTGGTCTCGATGAACATGCTCCGGCACAACGGCAGCAGGCGGCGATGCAGCACAAGGGCCTGGGCAAAGTCGCCCGAAAGAAACGCGCGGCAGAGCGCGGCCACCCGGTCCGGAACGATGTTGGAAACCACCGACACCACGCCCACCGCGCCCACGCTGGCGAAGGGGAGTGTCATCGTGTCGTCGCCGCTCAGCACCGCGATGGTCGGGCAACGAGCCGCGATCTCGCCGCAGGAATCGGTGGAGCCGGTGGCCTCCTTGATGGCCACGATCCGCTCGTGGGCCGCGAGGCGCACCACCGTGTCGGGCGTCAGGGCCACGCCCGTGCGCCCGGGAATGTTGTAGAGCATGACGGGCAGCGCGGCAGAATCTGCCTGTTCGCAGAAGTGCCGGTACAACCCCTCCTGCGTGGGCTTGTTGTAGTAGGGGTTCACCGAGAGGGCCGCGTCTGCCCCGGCCGCGGCGGCCACACGCTGGAGTTCCACCGCGTGGTGGGTGCTGTTGCTGCCGGTGCCGGCGATGACGAGGAGGCCCGCAGCGCGGCCCAGGCGTGCGGCTTGCGTGAGGAGGCTCGGGTACTCGTCGCCTTCGAGCGTGGGCGATTCGCCGGTGGTGCCGGCCACGACGATGCCGGTGATGCCCCCCGCGGCCTGGAAGTTGATCTGCTCGCGCAGGCGGTCAAGGTCGATGGCGCGGCCGCCGTCTGTGAAGGGTGTGATGATGGCGGTGAAGGCCCCGCGGAAACGGTTGTCGGGTCTGCTGGCCATGTGCAAGTATCGGCAGGCTGGGGCGGGCGAGCGCGGCGAGGCGTGAGGACCCCACCAGAGGCAGGACGACCCCAAGGACCGGCGGGGACCGCCGGACCACCCGAGCCGGACCACCCGGACTACACGGGGTTGGCGACCCACGCGGCCCACATACGTGCGTACGCCTCTTCCAGGCGGCGGGCCATGTCGGCCCCGTCGCACAGGGGTGAGGCGGCCATGGTGGCGCGCAAGCCCGCGTGGAGCGCATCCAGCCGCGGGCGGTCTTTTGCGAGTGATACAGCCCGTGTGAAGAACTCGCCTTCGCTTTCGCAGGCAAGGTCGGGCAGCCCCACGGCGTGCAGGATGCTCTTGCCCACGCGGGAGACGTGAGCGCCGCCGATCAGCGAGAGGACCGGTGTGCCCATCCACAGCGCCTCGCAGGTGGTGGTGGTGCCGTGGTAGGGGAAACTGTCCAGGGCGATGTCCACGTTGGTGAACGAAGCGAGGTGGGCCGCCTTGGATTCCACCCAACTTGCCAGTTCCACACGCTCCCGCCCAAGGCCCGCGGCTTCAAGCATCGAGAGTGTCCGCTCCCGCAGACGCGGCGACTTGAGGCCGTCGTTCTTGATGTAGAGGCGTGAACCGGGCACGGCCAGCACGATGCGGGCGAAGCGCACGAGGCAGGGCGCGTTGAGTTTGAAGGGCGCGTTGAACGAGCCGAAGACGACGGGCCGCGTGGTGCCCGCAAGCGGGCCGGCGGCGCGGGCGGTGCTTGCGGGGGAATCATCCAGCGGCCGGTAGGCGAGGAAGCAGCGGCCCAGGCGCACGAGTTGCTCGGTCGCGAGCGCGTCGCCGGCGCCCGGGGGGGGCGGGTCGGTCAGGTCGTCCACAATGCGGTATTGCACGGTCGGCAGGCCCGTGGTGTTGGGGTATCCCAGGTACGTCGCCTGCACGGGCGCGGCACGTCTGCACAGCACCTCCACCGACCCGGCACCGGTGAGGCCGTTGAGGTCCACCAGCACGTCGATCCGGTCGGCGCGGATGCCGTCGACAATCTCCTGGTTCGTCGCCTTGTCGGCGTTGCGCCACGCCCTGAAGAACGGCAGCATCCTCCGGCTGAGGAAGTCGATGTTGGCGGTGTGATACGCGTACAACTCAACCTTCGCCGGGTCGTGCGCGCGGATGATCCCCTCAATGAAGTACGCAACAGCGTGATTGCGCAGGTCGCTCGACAGGTAACCCACGCGCAGCACGCGCGCGGTGTTCCGATCGTTGGGCCACACGCACGGCTGCTCCGGCAGCGCTGCGGCCACGCGGGCACCCATCTGCTTGTGGGCCGCGAACAGCGCCCGCGGGTCGCACGCAGACCGATAGTGCAGGTTCATCACGCAGGCCGGGCCGAGGTTCGTGCCGATCTCCGGCCGCGCAACCGCCTCCTCGTACACGGCCGTGCCCTCGTCCGGGCGGCCCGCCTGGTTGAGCATCTGGGCCAGCGCGTGATACGCCGCGGCGTAGCCGGGGCGAGCCTCGAAGGCGCGCCGGGCGAAGGCCTCGGCCTCCTCGATATCGTGCATGTAGGCGGCACAGCCCGACACGCCCAGCATGGCTTCCACGTTGTCCGGTTCCAGCAGGAGCGTGCGCTCGTAGTACGCTCGCGCAGGCTCGTAACGGTTGGTCTGCTGATACAGGCAGGCCAGTTTGAACAGCCAGCGGGCCGACGCGGGCGTGAGCGCGGCGGCCTGCATCAGCGCGCGTTCTCCCGGTTCCGGCTGACCCGCGGTGAACAGCATCTCGCCCAGTGCGCCGTGCAACTCCGCATCGCGGGGCGAGCGGCGGATCGCCAGCCGCAGCACCTCGACCGCTTGGGCGGCATTCCCCGCCGCGAACAGACGCTCGGCTCGTGCAAGGGAGGGCGACACTCAGCCGCTCCCCTGTGCGCCGCACGCCTCGTGCCACATGGCCCGCAGGGCCCGCTCGAACGCCGCGCAGAAGGCGGGGGCATCGGTCGCGCGTGAGGCCATGAATCGGTCGCGGATGCTCTGGCGGCGGGCGCGAAGGTCTGACGCGCGGCCGATCAGGTCTGTGGCGACGCGCACGTATCCATCGGGGTCGTGCGCGATCCACTCCGGAAAGCCGCCGTGTGTGAGCAGGCTCAGGCCCACGCGCGCGTGGTGCGTGGCCCCCACGAGCGACACGACGGGCACGCCCATGTAGAGCGCATCGCAGGTGGTGGTGGTGCCGTGGTAGGGGAAGGTGTCGAGGGCCACATCGATGTGGTTGTAACTCTCCAGATGGTCTTTGGAGCCGATGGCCCAGTCCATCACGCCGATCCGGTCGGGGTTCACCCCTGCGCGGGCAAACCGCTCACGCCAGCGGGCCAGCACGCCCGGGCTCTCTGTCGCCCGGTTCTTCAGCACCAGCCGCGCTGCGGGGGCACGCGCAAGCACGCGGGCCCACAGGTCCAGCAGCGGCTCGTTGATCTTCCACGCGTTGGCGAACGACCCGAACGTGGGCGGGTGGTCGGGCGGTGGAGGTTCCAACGTTGCCGCCGAGAAGAGCGGCCGGAAGCACACAAAGCAGCCGTCCAGGCGCACCAGCCGCTCCGTCGCGCGCGTGTCGGCCTCTGGCGACGGATCGGTGAGCGCATCGACAAGCCTGTAGCCGACGGGGGGCACGCCGGTGGTGTCCGGGTAGCCCAGGTAGGTGGCCTGCACGCGTGCCGCGCCGCGTGCCACCACGCCCATGCGGTGGCCGGTGGTCCATCCGTTGGTCTCGATCAGCACGTCCAGGCGCGCGTCTCGCAGGGCCTTGAGCAGGGTGTCCGGGTCTGCCGCGGCGACGTGAAATCCGCCCGGCGCCAGATCCGCCAGGTGGTCCGTGGTCTCGTCGCGTGTGCCGGTGTTGAAGAGGATGAACTCGACGCGGGCGCGGTCGATGTGGGCCAGGAGCGGGGCGAGGAACCCGGCGACGACGTGCCGGTTGAGGTCGGAGGAGAGGATGCCCACGCGCAGGCGCTTGTCTGCGTGTGCGGGTGAAACGGGCGGCGGTTGCCAACCGTCGGCTCCGCCCCCGCTGGCCGCGGCGCGTGCGGCAAGCGTGCGGTGCGCCTCGGCGATCATGGCGGGGGTGGCGGTCGGGTCGTAGTGCAGCACCATGAGATACAACTGGATCATCAGCGGTTCATCGGGCAGCCGCGCAATGGCCGAGCGCAGTGTGGCCAGGCATTCGTCCACGCGGAAGGAGTTGAGCAGGGCCGAGGCCATGAGCATTTCCATCTCCGCGTTCGGCGGAGCCAGGGCGCGTGCCCGCTCGGTTGCTTCCAGGGCGCGGTCGAAGCGCCGCTCCGCCAGCGCGCACGCGGCCACGCCCTTCCACCCTTCGGGTGAGGCGGGGTTCAACCCGAGGCTGCGCTCGAACTGCTCCAGCGCCTTGGCGGTCTGACCCTGCATGGAGTAGAGGTGGGCCAGGTTGCGATGCATGTTGTCGCTGGGCCGGGCGCTGAGCACGCGCAGGTAATAGTGCTCGGCCTCGTCGAGCCGGTTGAGCACGGTGAGCGTCATGGCCAGCACGCCCAGGGCGTCCGCATCGGCGGGCGCACGCCGCAGGTGCTGGCGCAGCAGGGCCTCGGCCTCTTCAAACCGCTGGGCCGTGTACAAGGCGTGCGCACGCTGGACGGCGGGAGCGGCCACCGATCACCCGCCCCCTTCTGCGCGACCGGCCGCGCCCAGGCCTGCGCACGCACGCGCCCACATCCAGCGGTAACGCTCCTCCACCGCCGCGGCCAGTGAGCGGGCATCGCACAGGGGCGAGGCGAGCAGTTGGCCGCGCAGCGAGGCGCGATAGGCGCGCAGACGCCGCTCGTCGCCCGCGAGGGCCGCGGCCGCATCGATGTAGCCCTGCACGTCGGTGGCGATGAGTTCCGGGCACCCAACGCTGGTGAGCAGGCTCACACCCACGCGCGACACGTGCGAGTCGCCCGCCAGGGCCACCACGGGCACACCCATCAGCAGCGCCTCGCACGTGGTGGTGGTGCCGTTGTAGGGCAGGGTGTCCAGCGCGATGTCCACGCGGCTGTACATGGCGAGGTGGTCCGCCGGGCCGGCCGTCCACACGATGAGTTCGACCCGATCCCGCGCCACGCCGCCCGCGTCCAGCACGCTCAGCACACGCTCGCGCACCGTGGCGGAGGTCAACGGTCGGTTCTTGAGCATCAGCCGCGAGCCCGGCACACGCTGCATGATCTTCGCCCACAGGCCGAGCACGTGCTCATTGATCTTGGGCGCCGCGTTGAACGACCCGAACGTGATGTGGCCGCTGCTGAGGAACGGCGCCGCGCCCGGGTCCGGCAACTCTCTTGGCGGGGTGTAGCACAAAAAGCAGCGCGGCAGGCGCACCAGGGTTTCGGTGGCCAGCGCATCGGCGGCGGGTGCAGGGTCGGTCCACTCGTCCACCAAGCGGTAGTCCACGTTGGGCACGCCGGTGGTGTTCGGGTAGCCGCAGTAGGCAACCTGCACCGGTGCGCAGCGGGCCGCCAGCGGGAAGAGCCGCCCGCCGTCGGAGTGCCCGGCCAGTTCGACCAGCACATCCGGGTTCTCGGCACGGATGGCCGCGGTGATGTCGACGGGGTCCAGGCTCTGCATCTGGTCGAACGAGTCAAACAGGGTTGAGAGTTCGACGGTCCGGCTGTCGGCCAGCCCCGTGTGGAAGCCGATGAGGTGGAACCGGTCGCGGTCGTGCCGGCGCAGCAGCGGCTCGAGAAAGATCGCGACCACGTGGCCGCGGATGTCGGGCGAGAAGTAGGCCACGCGGAGTTTGCGGTGGGGGTCGAGCGTGCCGCGGAAGGTGAAGGGGGGCGCGCTGCGGAAACTGGCGATTCGCGGTGCGATGGTGCGGTGCCGCTCGAACACCTCCTGCGGAGACAGGCGGTGGTCGTAGTTGAGCGTCATGAGGTAGTTGGGAATCTGGTCCTGGTGGTTGGGGTTGGCCGCGAGCGACTCCTCGGCGGTGCGCAGCGATTCGGCGATGAACCCCGCGCCGCTGAGGGCGGAGGCGAGGTTGAGCCGTGCCCCGGAATCGGCCGCGCCCAGGGCGACGGCCCTGCGGGCGTGCTCGATGGCTCCGTCGTACTCGCACTGCGCGGCCAGCACGGCCGCGAGCCCGATGTGCGCCTCCACCGAGTCGGGGCGGAGCGCGAGCGCCGTGCGATAGTGCGCGACGGAGTCGTCCAGCCGCCGCAGCGACCAGAGCAGGTTGGCGTAGTTGATGTGGAGGGAGGGCTGGTTGGGGGCGAGGGCGAGCGCCCGCTTCATGTTGAACTCGGCCTGGTCGAAGCGGGCCTGATGGCACAGGGCGAGCCCGAGGAAGCCCAGGGCCTCCGCGTCGCGCGGGTTGCGGGCCACCAGACGGCGCAGCACCGCCTCGGCCTGCTGCGGCCTGTGGCCCATGAGATGGTCGATGGCGGTCTGGATCATGAAGCGACCCTGCGAGCAGCGATCAAGGGCCGATGGTACGAGGCCCACGGGTGTGTATCGGCTCTGTGGCGGGTCCGTATCATCGCGGCGTTCATGCCCGGTGCCTCCCCACACGGCGAGTTGATCCCGCTCACCCTCGCCCACTCGGCCGATGCCGACGATGTGTTCATGTGGTGGCCCATCACCGGCAAGGTCGACCCGCGCGGGCCTGGCACCCTCCTGTCGCCGCCGGCGATCGACACGGGGCGTTTCCGCTACACCGCCGTGCCCGAAGACATCCAGGCCCTCAACGCGCGCGCGATCGCAACGGGCGACCTGGATATCACCGCGATCTCGATGTTCACCTACGCCGCCGTCCACGATCGCTACGCGCTCACGCGCTGCGGGTGGTCGCTGGGCGATGGCTTCGGACCCAAACTGGTGGTGCGGACGGGGAGCGGGCCGGGGCTGGCGCGGCTGCGCGCGGGCGGGGCGGGGGGGGTGGGGGGGGCACGCATCGCCGTCCCCGGCGTGCAGACCACCGCCTTCCTTGTCCTCTCGCTCCTGCTCGGGCGCGGCGGGGGGGCGTTCGTGCCCGTCCCCATGCGCTTTGACCACATCGCTTCGGCCGTCTCCCGCGGCGAGGTGGATGCGGGCGTGCTCATCCACGAATCGCAGATCGACTTTGAGCGACTGGGCTTGCGGGCTGTGCAAGACCTGGGCCGCTGGTGGAAGGAGACCACGGGTTTGCCCTTGCCGCTGGGCGCAAACGTGGTGCGGCGCGACTGCGAAACGCGCTTCGGCCCGGGCGCGCTGGCCGAGATCGAGGCCACGCTCACGGCATCCATCCGCCACGCGCTGGCGCATCGCGCCGCGGGCCTGGCCTACGCCAAGACGTTCTCACCGCCAATCAGCGATGCCGACCTTGACCGCTACGTGAGCATGTACGTCTCGCCCCTCACCGTGGATGCGGGCGAGGCCGGACGCGAGGCGGTGGCGCGGCTGCTCTTTGAGGCCGCCGCGGCGGGCCTGTGCAAGCCGGTGGGCAGGATCGTGTTCGCGGGGGAGGGGTGACCGCCAAGTCTACTCCGCCTGCCGCACCGCTCGGATCGCGATGAACAGCGGAATCTCCCGCCGCGCCCGGTTCTCCGCATCGGCCTTGGGTCCGGGCTGGCTCTCGCGCTTGCCCGGCCACTCTTCAATCGTCTCAATCAACAGTCCGCTCTCGCCCAGCAGCCGTGCGTAGTGCTGAAGCGGCCGGTGGAACGTCCACGTGATCGCCTCGCCTCCCGGCGCACCCGCGCTCGCCTTGCCGGGGTGCATCTCGATGGCGTGCTGGCCCGTGGAGAGGTACCCGTCCACACGCCGGTATTGCGAGTTGGTCTTCGCGTCCCACCCCCAGCCGGTTTGTTGCGGGGCGCGGAAGGCCGGGTGGCTGAAGACCGCCACGAACCTGCCGCGCGGCTTCAGCAGCGCCGCGATGCCGCGGAACACCGGTTCCAGCGGGTCGATGTTCGTGAGCGCCATCACGCACGTGGCCAGGTCGAACGATGCCAGCGCGGCAGACGGCACCAGGCCCGGCAGCGTGTCGAGGGCGCGGGCATCCAGCGTGTGGTAGTCCGGCTTCGCGCCTCCCCCCCTGCGCGTGCGTGCCGCGTCGATCAGCGCAGCCGCGGAGTCTGTCCCTACCACGCTCGCGCCCAGTTCCGCCAGTGCCCGCGCGATGATGCCCTGCCCGCAGGCCACATCCAGCACCCGCTCGCCCTCGCGCGGCTGGGCCAGGCGGACGGTTCCGGGGATGATGACATCCCGGTAATGGTCGTTGATCTGCTCGGGCGAGAGCATGGAGTCATACCACCCGGCGACCTCGTTCCACGAGGTGTCGATGGCCTTGGCGGGGCGGGCCGGTGCGCCCGTGGCCGGTGGCTTGCCTTGCGCCTTGGCCGCGGCGGCAGCGGGCGGTGTTGCGGCCTGCGCGGGCGAGGATGCCGGCGCGGCGGCGGGGGGGGCAACCGTGTCAGACGCGACGGCGATGGGCGGCTTCATGCCCACCAGGCGGAAGAACTCGGGCGGGGGCGCGCTGCGGAAGCGCACCGTCTGGCCGTTGCCGGGGTGCGTGAAGCCCAGTTCGCTGGCGTGCAGGCAGAGGCGGCCGAGCGGGTCGGTTTTGGCGCCGAAGCGCGGGTCGCCCACGAGCGGGTGGCCGCGCTCGGCCATGTGGGCGCGAATCTGGTTCTTGCGGCCGGTTTCGAGGCGCACCTGCACGAGCGTGCGGCCCTCGCCCACGGCCACCACGCGGTAGTGGGTGACGGCGGGCTTGGCATCGCTCTCATCACCGGTGGCCCCGCGGAACTGCTCGGGCTTGATGGACTCGACCTTGCCCGTAGGCAGTTCGCGCAGGAATGACTGGATCGTGCCCGCATCGCCGACCTTGCCCATCTCGCCCTCGAGAACGGCGTGATAGATGCGGTGGACGCGCTTGGCCTTGAAGTCGTCCTTCAGCCAGGTGAAGGCACGTTCGCTGAGGGCGAAGACGAGCAGGCCCGAAGCCTCCTTGTCCAGGCGATGGATGATGAAGACTTTCTGGAGGGCGCGCCGTCCGGGGCCGCGTGAGGCCACCTCACGCCCGTCGGCGTTGAGGTTGGGGCCGCGTGCTCCGGGGCCGGTGGGGCGAACAGGCTTCACCCAGCGTGCGCGGGCGCGGGCGGAGGCCTTGCGCATGTCAAAGAGGGCGGGTC
>CAZNEU010000071.1:0-2188 GCA_964571915.1 uncultured Phycisphaeraceae bacterium | reverse complement strand
CGGTGTCGACGGCGGTCGCGATGCGCACGGACCCGTCCCAGAAGATGTTGGTTACGCGTGCCGCGGGGTGCTGGTAGGAAAGGGGCACACGTCCGGACTGGTACGCGAAGCGGTCGAACATGAAGACCTTCTCCGACGGTGCTTGCACATCGGAGGCGCGGCGGTTGCGGAAGTAGCGAACGGGGTTTGGGATGGTGTCATTGGCGGGGATGCCGAAGTCGGGGTCTTCGTAGATTCCCTGCGTCATGTACGAGCCGTCCACCCAGTCGGGCATGATGTTGGCGTAGGAAGGTTCGTAACTGCTGGAGAACAATGCCAGTGTCTCCGCTGCCCTGACGATGTATGGCGGCCCGGTGATATAGGCCACGCCGTTCTGGACCAGGTCATTCCGGTAGCGATCGAACGGGTTGACGAAGGCGGTTTCAGGGAGTTTGCTCGATAGATGATCGATGAACAAGACCGGGTAGTAGCGGGCGTTGGGGTTGAATGCGGTTACGGCGAGCGAGGTGGGTGCCCGGCCGCGAGCGAGCATGCGGTCGCTCGCGTCGGTGCCCCAGCCCTGCAAGGTTGTGCCTCTGAAGACCTGCATCCGCCCCCAGGCGGTGTACGCACCGGCCAGACGGTTGGTGCCCGTGAACATGCGGTTGAACTGGGGGATGGAGTCTTTGGAATCGCCGGCGTAGGTCTGCACACCGGTGGCCAGGCCCTTCATGTTGCTCACGTTCTTGGCCTGCTTGCCGGCGCGGCGTGCATCGGCCAGCGCGGGCAGCAGCAGCGCCACGAGCAGGGCCACGATGGCGATGACGACAAGGAGTTCGATGAGCGTGAACGCACACCGGCGGCTGTCGCGGCGGCGGGCACGCTGGGCAGAGGCATCAAGGGCCACGGGAACTCCAGACGCGAGGGCTCGCGGGGGGGGCAGCGGCGCGGCAGAACGCCAGCGCACCATCGGCTGACGAAGGTCAGCCGAACATGATACGAGCGGACTGCCCGAGCGGTTGCGTTGCGGCTGGTGGGGGGGTGGAATGTTCGTAGGGCGGGGTCGTGCCTACCCGGAGCCGGGGCGGTCGAGGAGGTGGCGGGCGGAGGAGCCGCCAGCCGCGAGCGGTTGGCCGGGAGCCGGAACCGACCCGCCTGCGGCCCAAGATGGGGCGAGTTGATCGGCACCGAGGTACTCGCAGAGCCTCGCACCTCGGTGGCACGGGGGGCGGACCGACATCCGCCCCACCAGACTCATCGTCGCGGCGGGGTCAGGGTGTGGGCATGCGTTCGCGCCGGTCCACCTTGCCGTCAGTGTCTTCGACCAGCACGATCTGGGCTTCATCCAGGAACAGGCCGTGATCGACCACGCCCGCCATCGCGTCGAGAATGAACGCGAGTTGCTCGACATCTTGCCAACCCGGTCCGCTGGCACCGAGCGTGGCATCCACAATGAAGTTGCCGTTGTCGGAGATCAGGTCTTCGGCGGTAGGCTTGCCCGAAGCGTCTTGGCGCTTGCGGACATCGCCGGGCAGGCCGAGTTCGCGGAGTTTGGCCTGCACGCTGGTGAGGCCCAGAGGGATGATCTCGACGGGTAACTTGTAGTTGGTGCCCAGCCGCGGCACGAGTTTGGACGCGTCGAGGATGTTGACACGGACGGTGGCCGCGGCGGCGACGATGCGTTCGCGGGTCATGGCGCCGCCCCCACCCTTGAGCATGCGGAGTTGGGGGTCGAGTTCGTCGGTGCCGTCGAAGAGATAGTCCACCCCGGCGACGGTGCCGAAGTCGATGACCTTGAGGCCCAGGCTGTTGGCGAGGGCCTCGGTGGCCCTGCTGGTGGAGACGCAGGTGAGGGTGAGGTGTTCGGCCTTCACGCGCGCGGCGAGGGCCTGCACGCCGCGGGCGGCGGCGCGGCCGGTGCCGAGGCCGACCATCATGCCCGAATGAATGCCGGCGACGGCGGCGTGGGCGAGTTTGTCCATGTGGGATTCACCACGGAGGCACGGAGGGCACGGAGGAAGGCAGACGGCGGCGGAAAAAGTTCACAGTTCAGAGTTCACAGTTCAAAGCAGAGATCGCAAGCGGCACTGGAGTACTGAGGGACGGAGACGGAGACGGAGGCGCAGGCGCAGGCGGAGTGTGGGGGAGTCTAACGAAGCGGTTCGGAGCGTGCCGCGGCGGGTTGGTGTGTCGCTACGCTCACGGCCAT
>CAZNEU010000070.1:0-6023 GCA_964571915.1 uncultured Phycisphaeraceae bacterium | reverse complement strand
GAGGCCCGTGAGCACCCCCGTGCCGCGATCGACGAGCAGAATGGCACCCGGTCTGCGGGCCGTCGCCTCGGCGAGGCGCAGGGCCTCGGCCACGGTGACATCATCGGGCACGGGCGTGAGGTTCTTGCCCACCACGAAGCGCAGGGCCTCCATGATTGGTTTCAGCAGACCGCCCAGCGAACCGCCGGGGTGCCTGCGGAGGAAATCGGCACTGCTGAATCCCAGCCGCCGGCCCGCGCACAGCGCGAGCGCATCGCCCAGCGCCAGCGTGGCCGTGGTGGAGAGCGTGGGCGCGGGCGAGATGGAAGCCTCCTCCTCCAGCGCACCGATCGAGAGGTTGATCGTGGCGAGGCGTTCCAGGCTCGACCCGCCGCGCCCCGCCGTGACCGCGATCACCGTGATCTCGTCCTGCCGCAGAATGGCCGCGAGGTTCACCACCTCATCGGTCTCGCCGGAAAAAGACAGCGCCAGGCAGACATCGCTCTTGCGGAACCGGCCCAGGTCGCCGTGGGCCGCCTCGGCCGGGTGAACGAAGTGCGAGGCCACACCCAGCGAGGCCAGTGTGGCGGAGATCTTCGCGCCGATCAAGCCCGACTTGCCCAGCCCGCTCACCAGCACCGTGCCCCCGGCCCGTGCGCAGCGCTCCAGCGCATCCACCGCCTCGTGAAACGCCGGGCCCAGCCCCGTTGCCAGCGCGCCGACAGCCCGGCTCTGGGCACCGATCACCAGGCGGGCAAAGTCCAGTTCGCTGCTGGCATGGGCCAAAGGCACCTCCGGGGCAGGCGGCTGCATCGCCCGCATCGCCGTGAAGAGGGAGCGTAGACTCCGCCGATGCCGCTGGACGATGTGCGTATCCAACTCGACGCCTTCGAGGGCCCGCTCGATCTGCTTCTCTACCTCGTCCGGCGCGATGAGTTGGAGATCACCGACATCCCCATCGCGCAGGTCGCCGAGCAGTACCTGGCCCTCATCCGCGCGGCCGGCATCGCCAAGATCGATATCGAGCAGGCGGGCGAGTTTCTCGTGATGGCGGCCACGCTCATGGAGATCAAGTCGCGTCTGCTCATGCCCGCCCCCCCCATGGCCGCCGCCGACGGCACCGGCCCCGAGGGCATGGCCGATGCCGATCCGCGCGCCGACCTCATTCGCCAACTCCTCGCCTACAAGAAGTATCGCGACGCCGCGCAGGCCCTCGACCGCCGCGCTGGCGAGTGGTCGCTCCGCTACGCGGGAGGAGGCGCCGCTGCCCTCGACGGCGCCGCGCCCGAGGCCAACGAGAGCATCGAACTTGACGACCTCGACGTGGTGGACCTGGCCAAAGCCTTCTCTCGCATCATGGAGGCGATCGACCTCACACGCCTGGGCGAGCACACGGTGACGGACGACGAGACGCCCACCGCCCTGCACGCCGAGGACATCGTGGATCGCCTGAGCCGCGAGGCCGATGCGGAGGGCGACCTGGACTTCCGGCGCGTCTTCGAGGGCCGCTCGCGGGCGGAAGCCATCGGCCTCTTCCTCGCCGTCCTCGAACTGGTCCGCCAGCAGCGCGTGCAAGCCCGCCAAGACCGCATCAACGACCGCATCGTCCTGCGCCTGGCCCCCACCAGTCCGGCCACGCGCGCCGTTGGGTGAAAATCCAGAGGGCCAAGGTTGTGGGTGAGGCGGTGGCCCTCTGGATTCTCATCCCCACTTCACTCCCAGCGACGCCACCCCCTCCGCTCCCAGCCGAAGGTCCGCCGTGGCGGACGAAGGGGGTGGCTGAGGTCGCGCGCAGCGACCGAAGACGGGGGAGGCAAGGCCATGCACCTCCCCCGCCGCTGCGCGGCACCCCCTCCGGCAGGACCTGGGGGATGACCAGCCTCGCCGCGTCCCGCTATCCTCCGCCCATGCGCATCACGGACGATGCCCCTCATGCCCACCCGCCGTCCGCCGTCAACGCCGCGCCCGCGGCCCCGGTTCCGCCGCCCGATGCCGCGCCGGGCCTGTGCGTGCTCGCCTCCAGTTCATCGGGCAACTGCACGCTCCTGCGCTGGCGCGGCACGCACCGCTGGCACGCCTGTCTGATCGACCTGGGCCTTTCGCCCCGCCGCACGCGCGCGGCTCTGGCCACCTTCGGCCTCACGCTTGCAGACCTTGACGCGGTGATCCTCACGCACCTCGACGGCGACCACTGCCACGGCGGCTGGGCGGGGGCCACGGCCGCGCCCTTCGGCAAGGACGATGCGCCGCTGCCCCGCGGCGTTCACCTGATGCTGGCGCACAGCCACGTGGGCCGGGCCACGCGGGTCATGCTCAACGCGGGCCGCTTCACACCCTTCAAGGGCAACTTCTTCCTGCCCGAGGCGGGCAAGGCCCGGGCCCGCGCGGGCGAGGGCTTGGTGCGCGTGCGCGTGCATATGAACAGCCACGATGAACTCGGCACGGCCTGCTTCCGCTTCGCACTCCCCGGGGGCGAACTCGGCTTCGCCACCGACGTGGGCCACGCCACCGACAAACTCATCTCTCACCTGCGCGGGGTGGATGTACTCGCCATCGAATCCAACTACTGCCCCCGCATGCAACTGGCCTCCGACCGCCCCGAGTTTCTCAAGCGCCGCATCATGGGCGGGTCCGGGCACCTCTCCAACCAGCAGGCCGCCGCGGCGGTGCGGGCCATTGAGCCGCGCAGCCACGCCGTGCTGCTGCACCTCTCGCGCCAGTGCAACACGCCGGAACTGGTGGCCGCCGAGCACGAGGGTGCGGATTACGCGGTGACAATCGCCCGCCACGACGGCCCCACGCGCTGGGTGCGCATCGGCACACACGCCGGCACGGACCGGCGGGGACCGCCGGACCACCCGGGCACGCGGGCACCGGCAGACGCCGCCATCGGCATCTACTCTTAGGGCCTCATGGCCAAGGCTCGCAAGAAACCGTCCAAGACCGCTTCCTCCTCCTTCGGGCACGCCACCAAGCGTGCGCCGTCGCGCGTGGTGAGCCGCTCCACCAAGCGGGCCGCGAGCAAGAAGAAGGCCAAGGCCAAGGTGCCGCGCCCGGCAAACGCGGCGCGGCCGGTGAAGGCCGCACGCCCACGCAAGGCCGGGATCGCCCCCAAGGCCCGCGCCAAGGCACGCGGCGTGCCCGTCAAGAAGGCCAAGACCACGGGTGGCAAGAAGCCCGCCCCGCAAGCCCAGCCGCGCCTTGCGGCAACGCCCTCGCTCGCTTCGCGCCCCACCGCCGCGTCGCTCGTCTCTCGCGGCACGCCCACACCCGCACCGCGCGGGTCATCGCGCGCCATGGCCATCGATGCGGCGCGGCTGATGCACGACGACAAGTGCGAGGACGTGGTGGTGCTGGATGTGCGCGACCTCTGCCAGGTTTCCGATTACATCGTGATCGGCTCGGGCACATCCGACCGCCAGATGCGGGCCGTGAGCAGCCACCTGAAGGAGACGGGCCTGGTTCACAACTACACGCCCTTCCGCACCGATATCGACGACCGGGCCACGTGGTGCCTCGTCGATTTCGTGGACGTGGTGGCGCACATCTTCGAGCCCAACACGCGCGCTCACTACGACATCGAGATGCTCTGGGGCGATGCCCCGCGCATCGATTGGCAGCGGGCCGCGGGCGAGGCCCACCCGCCCGTGCGTGCGTTCGGCACCTCGCGCGCGGTGGCGAACGGCTCCCCCGCCTGAAGGTCGCCATGCCCGCTCCCTCGCGCACACGCGCAGCCAAGCCGTCGCCCTCCGGCTCCATCAAGCCCCCACCCCAGCGGCGCATCGACGTGCGCATCAAGGCCGGCCCGCGGCACGCCGCGGCACGCTACGAGGTGCTGGTGGGCACCGGCGTGCTGCCCACCGCGCTGAGCACGCTCAAAGACCCGCCCCGCGCGGTCCTCGTCGTGATCGACGCGGGCCTGGGCAAGCCGCTGGTCGAGCCCGTGCTGCGACAACTCGACCGCGCCAAGATGCGCTGGGGCGTGTGCGTGGTGCCCGCCACCGAGGCCGACAAGAACCTGCTCACCGCCGAACGCGGCCTGGCCGAGGCCGGCCGCCTGCGCCTGGAGCGGGGCGACGTGGTCCTCACGCTCGGCGGCGGTATCACCACCGATGTCGGCGGTTTCATCGCCAGCATCTACCGGCGCGGCGTGCATGTCGTCCACTGCCCCACCACGCTCCTGGCCATGGTGGATGCGGCCATCGGCGGCAAGACCGCCGTGAACCTGAGCGTGCCCGGCGATGCGCTCAGCAGCAGCAAGCCGCGCCTCGTGAAGAACTTGGTCGGCACGTTCCACCAGCCCGCGCGGGTGGTGTGCGATGTGGCGGCCCTCGCCACGCTGCCGGCCCGCGAACTGCGGGCGGGCCTGGCCGAGTGCATCAAGCACGGCCTGCTGGGGCGCATCGTCAAAGACCCGACCTTGCTCCGCTGGGTCGAGGAGCGTGTGCCGGCCCTGCTCGCCTGTGAGCCGCGCACGATGGTGGAACTGGTGGCCCGCAACGCCGCCGCGAAGGCGCGCGTGGTGATGGCCGATCCGCACGAGGCCAGCCCAAAGCCCGACGGCGGACGCATGGCCCTGAACCTGGGCCACACGTTCGGCCACGCCATCGAAACGCTCCCCGGCCTGTCGTGGCCCGTGCGCGATCATCCCGACCGCCCCGCTGGCGCATCCGCCGCGGGCACGCAGATCGGCCCGCTCAGGCACGGCGAGGCCGTGGGCCTGGGCCTGCTCGCGGCGTGCCGCTGCGCCGCCGCGCTCAAACTCATCAAGCCCGCCGCGGCAGAAGCACTCGCGGCCCTGCTCACGCGCTGCGGCCTGCCCACGGCCGTGCACGGCCTGCCGGGGGCGCCCGCCGTCATCGGACGCATGATGGACGACAAGAAGACCATTGGCGGAAAACTCCGGCTCATCCTGCCCACCACCGGCGGGGCCTGCAAGTCGGTGGTCGGCCCGCCGCTGGGCGTGGTGGGCGCGGCGATCGACTCCCTGCGCATGGCCTGAGGCGGGGGTGGGCCTGGCACGACGGAAATCCAGAGGGCCAAGCCGGGGGCGGGGGCGGAGGGGGTTTGGCCCCTGACAAATCGCAAAGGGCAAAGGGCAAAGGGCAAACTCGGGGCCTCCCGGCTCGGCACGCCTTGCCATGTGCTCTTTGCCATTTGCGATTTGCTCTTTGCCATTTGCTCTTTGCTGGGCTCGCACACAGGTAGACTCTCCCCATGACCACCCCCGCCCCCTTCCCCCTCACCCCCCACCCCGCGCACCCCTCCATCCATATCCTCACGCTGGCGCCCAACCAGGGTCCGATGGTCGTACTCGACGATTGTGTGATCCGCCGCATCGAAGCCTCGCTCAAACTCGTGCCGCCCACCTGCGCCGGGCTCATCCTCGCCTCGGGCTCGCCCCGCGTCTTCATCGCGGGCGCCGACCTCAAGCAGATTCAGGCCATGAGCGTCCCCGAACTTGACGGCTACCTGCTGCTGGGCCAGCGCGTCTTCGGGATGCTCTGCAAACTCCACTGCCCCGCCGTCGCCGCGATCAACGGCGCGGCCCTGGGCGGCGGCCTCGAAATCGCCATGCACTGCGACGGACTGGTGGCCGCACCCCCGCCGATGCGAGACGGCCAACCCGGCCGCCCCTACCCCATCGGCCTCCCCGAGGCGGGCCTCTCCATCTGCCCCGGCTGGGGCGGCACCAACCTCCTCCCCGCCCGCATGAACCCCGTCGAGGCCATCCAGCGCACCGCCAGCGGCACGCCCCTCACGCTCGATGAGGCCGTGGCCGCGAATCTCATCGACCGCCTCGCGCCCGAAGCAACCACCGAATCGCTCCTCGACACCGCCGCGGCGTGGCTCATCGAGAACCGCCACGTCGTCGGCACACGCCGCGACGGCGAGCCTTCCCGCTGGATCGGGCGCATGGCGTGCAAGAGCGCGGTCATGGCCGCGTACATCGAGTTGAAAGACGACCTCCCCCCCCTGCCCCGCACACAGGCCGCGGCGGCGGTACTCGCGGCCGTCCACGCGGGCCTGGAACACGGCTGGGG
>CAZNEU010000069.1:0-9919 GCA_964571915.1 uncultured Phycisphaeraceae bacterium | reverse complement strand
CCGATCATCGCGGCGGGCGGGGCGACGAAGAAGACGGCCGGAGCCTGCGCGAAAGTGAACGCGGCGAGCGCGAAGATGAACGCGTATGTGGAGGCGCAGACACGCAAGGTGCTGGCGGCGGGGAAGGTGCCGGGCGTTCTGGGAGGCGACCATTCGACGCCGCTGGGTGCGATCCGGGCGTGCGCGGACTTTGTGGCCAAGGCGGCGCAGAAGGGGGCCGTGGGACAGCGGGGTGGCCCGAAGGCGGGCGAGGCGGCCACGCAACATGGGCTGGGCATTCTGCACATTGATGCGCACATGGACCTGCGCGAGGCGTTCGAGGGGTTCACCTATTCGCACGCATCAATCATGTTCAATGTGCTGCGCGAGGTGCCGGGCGTGAGCAAGCTTGTGCAGGTGGGCATACGCGACTATTGCTTTTCGGAGCGCGCGGTGGCGAGGAAGACGGGGGGCGGAGGGGCAGGGGGGCGCGTGAGTGTGTACTTCGACCAGGACAACGCCGAGGCGATGATGCGCGGCACATCGTGGCCGGACCTGTGCGACAAGATGGTGAGCGAACTGCCCGAGCAGGTGTATGTGTCGTTCGATATCGACGGGCTTGAACCCTCACTCTGCCCGCACACGGGCACGCCCGTGCCGGGCGGCCTGAGTTTTTCGCAGGCGTCTACGCTGCTGAAAACGCTGGCCGACAGCGGACGGCGGGTGGTGGGGTTTGATCTTGTGGAGGTGTGCCCAAGCCCAATGAAGAGTGCGCCAGAGTGGGACGCGAACGTGGGGGCACGGATTCTGTACAAACTGTGCGGGGTGGCAGGGGCGACGAATAGGGGAGGGCGGGGGGCGGATGGGGCGACTTGAAGACGATCCGCAGAAGTGGACGGAAGAATGATTGCGATCCTCGCGCGGTCTACTTCTTGTAGGGCCCCAAGAACTTGTCGCCGTTGAAGTGGATTATGTGGTCCGGGTTGTCGGCAAGCCACACCTCCGTTTCCCAAGCGATCTCGGAGGCGTACTTTCGGAATCCCGCCGCGTCGGGAAACGCTGTCGCGTACACGCGGTCAGCACGGCATTTGCCGAACGTGATTTCCAGTTCTTTGTGCCGCTTCGGCGAGACCGGTCCGTGCGACGTGACGGCTTCGACAAGGAAAACCCAGTTCTTGTCGGGCTGGTACAGCACCACGTCAGGCAGCTTGTCGTGCTCGGTCAGCGTCACGCCCAAGTCCGCAAGCGCCTTGGCATCCATCACGACGTGCTTGTCGGCGGTGTCACCAAGATAGAGCACGCGGGCACCTGGGGCGAAACGCGGGCCAAACTCCTTGACCACCGCCACCTGCAACTCGTTGTGGGCTCCGGCGGACAAGGAAACCTGTGTGCCACCCGGCAGAACGAGCGGAACCCGGTGCATCTCCCGCGTGCCGCGATAGTCCGCGGTGAGACTCCCGAACTTCTCGCGGAACTCGGAAACCGCACGGTCGAACGCGAGCCCGCGACCAAACGCGGCCACCACGGCCAAGGCGAGTTCAGTCAAGCGGTACGCGTTCTTCCCGCTGTTGGTCGCCCGCGCCCTGTCATCGGGGTTGCGGTCAACCAATCGGGCTTGCTCGAACTGGTGAAGGGTTTGCCGACGGATCGTTTCACGGCTGTTGGGCGCGTAGTCCTTCTTGTACGCATCCCGCATGAAGTCCATGATGTCCACGGTTCGCAGGAGCGGGGCCGTGGCTCCCGACCACCCGGCCTTGGGCCGCAGCCCGGCGAGAGCAAGCAGGGTGAGGCCCGAGCGTTCGTTCTGCTGCGCCTTCGGGAGCCCGAGCGCTGCAAGGATTGAAATGGCGTCCTTGATGCGGCTCACGCGGTCTGTTCCTCTTCGGCGTGGAGCAACGATGGCGAGATACCCAGCACGTCAAGCACGACGGTATCAATCAGCTCGCGTTCGGCGACTCCCAACGGGGCCACGCGTCTACCGATCCGTGCGATCGTCCGCAGATCTGGGAAGGGGATGGCGCGAATCTCCGTCGCGTTGACCTGCGTGTTCCCGCTGAGCACGCGGAAGTAGCGGTCAAGGAGCGCGGAGTTGAACAGGGCGACCAAACCATGAACCTCGGCCTCGGTCAACTCGCGGCCCGTGTGGGTCACGTAGTTGATGTGGTTCTCCAGCGCGATCGGCCCGCGGCGCTCCGAAGCCGTCGGGATGTACGGCGATGCCGTCAATCGGCGGTGTTCCTCTTTCGCGCTGAAGCGCCGGAGGAGCACGTAGTTTCTCGCGGGCAACAGCAATGCCGCCGCGCCGTTGGTCGCGTGGAGCGCGATCGGCTTCGATCCCTTGGCGACGGGCCAGACCGTCGCGTAGGGGCGCACGTTGTGGATGGAGAGCAGCGGAACGGCGTCCGCGTGGTCCGCCGTGTCGAGCAGGTACCTGGTCGCCCGGAAGGAGACCACCGGCCCGGTCGAAATCCGAAGTCCGCGTTCCGCGAACGTGCCTGTCCACGACTCCACCGCTCGCATGATCTCCAGGTCCGCCGATGTGGAGGGCAACCGGATCACACTGCCCCCGGAGGAATCGTCGATGATGCTGCTCGCGGCTCTCGACATCGCCTCGCACTCGTCCAAGTCCGCGCCGTGCGAAACGCTCACCAGCACTTCGGGGGCCTGTTTGGTCTGCTTGGCCGCCACAGTGATGACGCTCTCCTGCAAGACTTCCGAGTCCTTGAATGTGGCCCGCCGCGACTCGAACAGGTGGACGTGCCGCAGGCTCATCCGAGCGAGCAGCCAGCGCCGGAACTCGCGGAAGTACAGCCCGTTGCAGAAACTCCGGGGCGTGATGGCGATCAACTCGCCGCCCGGCTTCAACAACTCGACCGCGGCGGCCATGAACAGGGCGTAGACGTTCGGCTGCCCATGCACAATCTCAGCGAACGCACGGGCCTGCGGCGAGTCCTTCGCCAGTTTCGCGTACGGCGGATTCATCAGCACAACATCCGCGTACGCCGTTCGCGGCGTCGGCACGTAGAGCGATGCTGCCGGACGCCGAAGCACAAAGTCCTCATCGTGAACTGTCGCGGATAGGTGGTGTCCGTTCTCCGCGAGCACCCGGCGGCACTCGTCCATGGTTTCGCGCAGCACCGGCACCACCGTCGGATCAGTTTCGTACAACTCCGCGTGGACGCTGCGCGGCTTGGGCAAACCCGCGACCCGCTCGCACATCGCCGCTGCGAGGATACCGACTCCGGCACCCGCGTCGATGAAGTGAAACTCCGAGCCAATGGTGGAAACGCGGGCGGCCATGAAGCGGGCGACCGGCGCGGGCGTGAACACCTGGGCAATCGCCTTGCGGTCCCGGTCGGTCGTCGCGGCGACGTGGCGAGCGGTACGGCGCACCACTTCGGCGACCAGGCCGTTGGACCCGAGGGCCGTACGGCATCGTGCCGCCGTCGAGGTGTGCATACCGCCAGCGATCATTCGCAAAGAGTATCCGAACCGTGCGGGGCTGCACGAACGCGAACCGGATCATCGCCGTGCCCGCTGCGGGCCAAGCGGTGTCGGCGCGGGACTGGACGGGACGGGACGCAGGCGGCGCGGCCGCGCACGGCCGTCGGGCTGGAGGGAAGGGCGAAGCCCCGACCGCAAGTCCGACCGGCGTGGACCCCTCTTCTCGATCACCGACTCTCATGGCGACTGGCACAGACCATGGGGGCACGTCAGCTTGCCAAGGGCGCGCACCGGCTGTGCAAAACTTCTTCGGGGATGCACTCCGGGCTGCGCAGCCCTCCCATAACCAGCTACGCCGCGCCCGCACGCACCCTCGGCATCAGCGGTGCCTCCGCGGCCACCTCGGGCAGGCCCGTGTCCCACGTGATCAGGCCCGGCACGAAGGGCGTCACCAGCCGATCGTCATTCGGCAGCACGCGCACGCTGAAGCCGTGCTGGCCGCTGGTGCGCGGCACAAACGTTCCGCCGAACAGGTGCAAGCCGTTGCCCAGATCGCGCTGATACTGCATGGGCACCGCCTCGGCGTCGGTGAGTTCACCCAGCGAGTTCAGTTCGCCGTGGTAGAGTTGCACCAGCACCTCGACGGGCTTGAGGTCGCCCAGGGCCACCTTGGCAGCCACCTCCACCTTGCCGCGCACGGGCACGGTGCTGTTGGGGCCAACCTGCGTGGAAACATCCTGCACGCGGACCTGGTGCCAGAGGTGGCGGTAGCGGTCGATGTGGTCGGAAAGGTCTTTGGCGGCCACGGCGTTGGAATCGGCCAGCCTTACGGAGGCGATGTGGGCCGGGAAGTAGTACTTCTTGGAATACTCGACCAGTTGGCGGTGGGTGTTGAAGAAGGGCGCGAGTTCGCGGATGCACTTCTTCATCCGCTGCACCCAGCGGCGCGGCACGCCGCCCCCCTCCACCCCGCCAACCTTGTCGCGGTCGTAGAACTCGGGGATGATCTGGCTCTCCAGCGTCTGGTACAGGGCGCGGCTCTCGATGGCGTCGCGGTCGGGGTCGTTGTCGGCGTAACTCTCGCCGCGCCCGATGGCAAAGCCGGACTCGGGGTTGAACCCCTCCACCCACCAGCCGTCGAGGATGGAGCAGTGGATGCAGCCGTTCATGGCGGCCTTCATGCCGCTGGTGCCGGAGGCTTCCAGCCCGCGCACGGGCGTGTTGAGCCACACGTCGCACCCCTGCACAAGGCGGCGGGCCACATGGATGTCGTAGTCTTCCAGGAACACCACGCGCATGCCGTGCGTGCTGCGCCGGCAGAACTCGACGATCTCGCGGATGAGTTTCTTGCCGCCGCCGTCGGCGGGGTGGCTCTTGCCGGCAATGAGCAACTGGATGGGCCTGTCGGCCGTGAGGAGTTTGTGCAGGCGCTCCTGATCGCGGAAGAGCAGCGTGCCGCGCTTGTACTCGGCGAAGCGGCGGGCGAAGCCGATAGTGAGGGCATCGGTGTCGAGGGCCGAGGCCGCGGCATCGATCTCGGCCGCACCCGCACCGCGCGCGGCCAGTTGCAGACGGATCTTGCGGCGCACCCACGCCACCAGGTGCTCGCGCCGGTGGCAGTGCGCGGCCCAGAGTTCCTCGTCAGGAATCTCGTCGATCGCCTCCCACACCTTGGGGTCCTGCGGGGCATCGTGCCACTCGTCGCCCAGGTAGCGGTCGAACAAGCGGACGAGTTCGCCGCTGACCCAGGAGCGGCAATGCACGCCGTTGGTTACGTGGCCGATGGGCACCTCGGGCTCGGGCGTGCCGGGCCACATGTTCTTCCACATGCCGCGGCTCACCTGGCCGTGCAGCATGCTCACGCCGTTGCAGAAGCGGCTGGTGCGGATGGCCATGACGGCCATCGAGAAAAACTCCTTGCGGTCGGCGGTGTTCTCGCGGCCCAGGGCCTGCAGGCCGTCGTTGTCCAGCCCGAGCGCTGGCAGCATGTGGTTGGTGTACTGCTCCACCAGCGAGGGCGGGAAGCGGTCGATGCCCGCGGGCACCGGCGTGTGCGTGGTGAAGACCTGGGCGGATGCCACGGCCTCGCGGGCCTGATCGAACGTGAGGTCGGTGCCCTTGCGCACGGTGGCGATGCGTTCGAGGCCTAGGAAGGCCGCGTGCCCTTCGTTGATGTGGAAGACCGTCGGGTCTTCGCCCGCGGCCTTCAGGGCGCGCACGCCGCCCACACCCAGGATCATCTCCTGCTTGATGCGGTGCTCGATATCCCCCCCGTAGAGCCGGTCGGTGATGTCGCGGTCTTCGCGGCTGTTTTCCGGCAGGTTGGTGTCGAGCAGGTAGAGCGGCACACGCCCCACGTTGCACACCCACACGCCCACGCCCACGGTGCGGCCCGGCAGTTCCACGCTCACGCGGATGGGCTGGCCCGTTTTCGGATCGATCACGCGGTGGATGGGCTGATTCGGCGCGTCAAGGTCGGGGTAGGTTTCCTGCTGCAAACCGTCGGGGTTGAGGTACTGGTGGAAGTAGCCGCGCCGGTAGAGCAGGCCCACGGCCACGAGGGGGATGCCCACTTCGGCGGCGGCCTTGAGGTGGTCTCCGGCGAGCAGGCCCAGGCCGCCGGAGTAGATCTGGAAGCACTCGGTGAGGCCGAACTCGGCGCAGAAGTACGCCACCTTGAAGGCCTTGCCGCTCTCGGTGAGGGCGGGGGCCATGCCCGCGTACCAGCCGCGGCTGGACATGTGCGAGGTCATCTCGCTGTGCATGGAGTTGACGGCGTGGATGAAGGAGCGGTCGTTGGCGGCGCGTTCCAGTTTGTCCTGGGCGATGCTGCCCAGAAGCACGATGGGGTTGTGGCCGCAGCGCTCCCACAGGTCGCGGTCGAGGCGGGCGAAAAGGTTGATGGCCTCGCAGTTCCAGGTCCACCAGAGGTTGTGGGCGATCTCGAGGAGTGGCCGCAACTCCGGCGGGAGCGCGGGCACAACCCGGAACGACTGGATTCGGGCCTGGTTCGGCGACAGCATGGGGAGAGTGCTCACAAGGCGCATGGGGAGTTTGTCGAACCGATGCGTGCCGCGTCTGAAGCGGGTTCCGGGAAGATCGAGGGAGCGGGGCACGAAGCGGGGCCGCACAGATTCGGTGGAAGGGTATCGGACGATTCCCCATCGGGCCGCGCAAGCACGCCGAGGGAGAACAACACCCGACCATGCAGATCACATCCTGGTCCAGAGCAGGCCGGGTTCGTGCCAGGGCTCGGCGGCCACGGGCGGGGCATCGAAAGGCCCTAACTCGACCCGGGACGATGCCTCGGGGGCGATGCCCAGGCCCGCCAGTGCGGCCAGGATGCGCTCGGCAAGGACGGGCGCGAGCGCGAGTTTGGTGGGCCACGCGGCCAGCACGGTGCCGTGCGTGCGAATCACCGGTTCGTCAGGACGCGCTCCGCCCGGCGTGCGCCCCTCGGCCCGGTCAATGCGGCCGCAGGCCAGTTGCACACCGGAGAAGTCCACCCAGGGCAGGCAGGCTCGCAGTTCGGCCGCGGCCACATCGCGCTGGGCGCTGGTCTCACGCGAAACGCCCTCTTCGGCCAGGCCGCCGCCGATCAGCCACACCCGCTCGTCGGGGGTTCGACCGGTGAGCGTGGTAATGGTGAGGCGCGGCGTGGTGGACGCGCCCACACAGTGGCCAAAGAGCGCGGGCAGACGGCCGCGGGCCACCACCATGTGCAGCGGGCGACGCTGCATAAGGCCCACGGCACCGGGGAACCCGGCGAGGCGCGCGAGCGGCTCGTTGCCCGCACCGGCGGCGAGCACGAGGCCGCGGGCGTGAAACTCGACCTGCGGCGCGTGCCGGATGGAGGCCACAACGCGCACGCGGCGTGCCGGCTCGCGTGCGCTCGAGTCGTCAATGCTCACGACGCGCCCGATCCGCACGAGATGGTTGTGGTGCGCTTGCCGGAGCGCGCTCAGCACATCGGCCACAGGCAGCACGGGTTCGGGAACCTCGTACACGTCTACGCCGCGCGGGGCGGAGGCGAAGATCGGCGGCCTTTGGGCGGGCGAGAGAGAGGTTACCGGTGTGCGGATGGCGCGGCTGGCGACGGCGGCCGCGAAGCGCGAGACCACGCCGGGCGTGGTCCAGAGAACCTGGCCCTGGCTGAGGGGCGCGACGGCCCGCAGATCAACCTCGCCCTGCCCGGCAAGGCAGGCCCGCCAGACCTCGGGCATTTTCGAGATGGCGCGGGCGGCGTCTGTCGCGGTACCCGTGAGGGCGTACTTCACCCCGCCGTGGATGATGCCCTGCGACCAGATGGTCTGGCCGGTGCCGAGCGCGGCGTGTTCGAGGAGGAGGGCGCCCAGGCCGCGGCGGCGGAGCGCCGAGAGAATCCACAGGCCCGCAATGCCGCCGCCGATCACGAGCACATCGGTCGAGATTGGCCGGGGTTCGCTCACGCGGTGCGCGACTGCGGCGGGGCCGCCCAGTTCATCTTGCGGATCAGCGTCTGCCAGTACTGCGAGCGCGGGTTCTGGATGAACCGCAGCGGGCGATCGGCCAGACGGATGGTGACCTTGTCGCCCTGATGGAGGCGGCCCACGAGTTGGCCGTCCACCACGAGCGTCGTTCCCTCACCCTGGGCCGAATCTCGCGGGCCGTTCACGCGCACCATCGTCAGTTCCACCGTGCTGGACCCCGCCACGACGACGGGGCGGAACGAGAGTGAGTGCGCGGCGATGGGCGTGACCGCCAGAGCACGCACGTCGGGCGCGATGATCGGCCCGCCCGCCGAGGCGTTGTAGGCCGTCGTGCCCACCGGCGTGGCCACGATCAGGCCGTCGCCCGTCACCGTGGGGCCGGGCTGGCCGTCGATCGACATGCGCAGGGCGATCATGCGGAAGGGCGGGCCGGCCGTTACGACGCAGTCGTTGAGCGCTGTGCGCGGGGCGATGGGCGGCGAAGACTCAGCGCAGCGCTGCACGCTGGCGGCGAGCATGGCGCGATCGACCGTGCGGAGCGGGCCGGAACAGAACAGGTCTTTGGCCTGCTCTCGCAGCGCGGGCAGGTCAAACTCGGCGAGGTAGCCCACATGCCCCAGGTTCACACCCAGCAGGGGCAGGCCCAGCGCTACGCACCGCTGCGACTGCGTGAGGAGCGTGCCGTCGCCGCCGAGCACCACCACGATCTCGGCCCCGCGGGCATCGGCCAGCGGGCCATCCACCGGCGCGGCGTGCTCGCCCACCACCCGCCCGCCCGCTGCGGAGACAAGTTGACGCACCTCCGGGAGCGCCGAAGCGACCTCGGGCTTGTCGGGATTGAACAGCAGCAGAACGGCGCGGCCCATGCGAGGGCGAGTGTAGTGGGCACGCAGGCCAAGGGATCAAGGGCCGAGGGCCGAGGGCCGAGAGGGAGAGCGGAGTGAGAGAATCCGGCGGGGACCACCGGACCACCCAGCCGGACCACTCCGTCAGTTGTTCGCCGCGGGCGAAGCCTCGAGGATGCCGCCCAGTTGCACCTGGGGCACGCCCAGCCGGTCGCCGCGCGAGGCGCCGACGGCTTCGGCCGCGTCCGCGGCCTCGGCCATCATGCGTGCTTCCTCCTCGGCGTCGCCCTCCGGGGGTTGGCCGATGATGTTGATCTTCAGGCCCTGGTAGGGGCGGAAGCCGGTGCCGGCGGGGATGAGGTGGCCGAGCAGCACGTTTTCCTTCAGGCCGATGAGGTCATCGACCGCGCCGCGCATGGAGGCCTCGGTGAGCACCTTGGTGCTCTCCTGGAAGGAAGCGCCCGAGAGGAACGAGTCGCTGGAGAGCGCGGCCTTGGTGATGCCCAGAAGGAGCGTGCGGCCGGTGGCGGGGCGGGCCTTCTTGGTTTTGCAGATTTCCTTGCCGGCGGCCTCCGCACGCGCGTTGGCCTCCTTGATCTCGCTCTTGGGGAGCAGGGCGTTGAGCGGAAGGTCGGTACCGCCCACGTCCGTCACCATGAGTTTGTCGGTGGCCTCGGCGTTCTTGCGCTTGAACTCGAACTTGTCCACCACGTCGAAGGGCAGCAGGTCGGTGTCGCCGGGGTTCTCCACGCGCACCTTGCGGAGCATCTGCGCGAGGATGACCTCGATGTGCTTGTCGTTGATGGACACGCCCTGGGCGCGGTACACGTTCTGCACCTCGTCGAGCATGTAGGACCAGAGGGCCTCCTCGCCGCGGATGCGGAGGATGTCGTGCGGGACGAGCGGACCCTCGATAAGCGGATCGCCGGCCTGCACGAACTCGCCCGTATGCACGAGCAGGTGCTTGTCCTGCGGAACGTGGTGGTCCTTCTCGATGCCCGCATCGGAGATGATGCGGATGGTCATCTTGCCCTTGCGCTTGTCGGAGAGGATCTCGACCTTGCCCGAGATCTCGGCCATGAAGGCCGGGTCGCGCGGCTTGCGGGCCTCGAAGATTTCGGTGACGCGGGGCAGGCCGCCCACGATGTCCTGGCTGCCCCCGCCGGTGCGGGGCTGGCGGGC